>CAMYEU010000016.1 GCA_947254465.1 uncultured Gemella sp.
ATGAAGAAATCGATACACCAAACAAGGTAATTTCATATATAGAAAATAGGAAATAGAATCATGATAAGATTAAAAGCATTTTTAATATCAATAGTGTTGGTATTAATTACACTTGTAATTTTAGATAAGACGTATGTGAAAAAGATAGAAAATTATTATAAAGTAAAGGATAATAGTGTTAGATACAGTACGGCTTATGAGAAGTATAAGAGTAAAGATATAATAACAGAAAATATCACACCAAATACTTTAGTATTATTAGGATCTTCAGAGTTAACTGCAACAATTAATGAGAATTATCACCCTAAGAAAATATTTAATTACAATGATTTTAATATTATGCAGATTGGAACAGGGTATTCGCAAAATATTGTTCAAGCTTCAACGTTAGGTTCTATTGAAGGCGCGATAAAGAATAGAAAAGTGGCAATTGTGGAGTCTGTGCAATGGTTCGCTAAGGGCGGCTTACAAAAAGATGCCTTTTTAAATAAAGCTTCGCAAGAGCATATATACAACACTATGATTAATAATAAGATTAGTAAAGAAACAAAAGAGAAGTTAATTAATAGAGTAATAGAACTAACTGGTGATAATAAAGGTCAGAATGATATATATAGAAAATATAAAGAATATTTTATTGAAAATAAAGGTAGTTTTATAGATGGAGAAATGTTGAAGATAGAAAATTATATATATTCTTTTAAAAATAAAACGCAGTTTTATTCAAATAAAGGAAAAATAGATTATCCTCTTTCTGGACAGAATACTCCTAACTATGATTGGGATTCTCTTACTAATGATTTTGTAGAGAAAATTAAGAAAACTACAAATAATAACGAATATGCTGTGGATAATAAATATTATAATACGTATTTAGCTAAAAATTATTCATCTTTTAGAGATTCAAATAAAGGGACAAGTTATTTAGAATCTCCAGAATATATTGATTATGAGATATTTCTTGATGTTGCGAAAGAGTTAGGGATGGAAGTTGAGGTAATAATTTTTCCTGTTAATGGGAAATGGAATGATTATACTGGTGTCTCTAAGGAAATGCGTGAGCAGACTTATAGAAACATTGAAGAAATAGCGAAAAAGTATACTAACGTTAAAGTTTTAAATTACGGTAATCGTGAATACGATGATTATTTCTTATTTGATGTAATGCATGTAGGTGTGAAAGGATGGATGCAGGTTGAAAGAGAGCTTTATGAATTTGCGAAACAAAATTAATGATAATTCAAAGTTGTTTTTGTGGACAATATTCTTTTATATTTTAATAATGGGAATAATTATATATTGCTTTATGACTGACTTTTCAAATGTTCAAGAATATGTCTATAGTGAGTTTTAATTAAATCATTTAAATGATAAATATTTTATAATAGTAGTAATGTATTGTACCATGCTTAGTATGTGTGGTACAATTTATTTATATTTTAAATTAAGGAGAAATTATGGATATCTTTGTATTATTATTATTTTCGATATTAGTATATTTATTACCAAACAATAATGATTACTTAGGTGTGAAATCTACAACAGGATTAAAAGGATTTCTTGCTTTAGGAATAGTGTTTCATCACTTATCACAGTCGGTTAGTACAGGAGGAGAATTTGTTAATTTTAAATATATGGGAACATATATAGTTTCAATCTTTTTCTTTTTATCTGCATATGGGTTATATACGCAAAATGAAAGAAAAGAGGGGTATTTAAATAATTTTTTAATCAAAAGGTTAGCAAGAGTTGTTATTCCAGCTTTATTTGTTTCAGGGATATATATAGTTTATTTTGTATTTAATAAGCAAATATTACCGATTAGTTATTTTGTTAATCTTTTTGTAAAAGGGGGAACAGTAATAGCGAATGGTTGGTTTGTAGATGTAATAATTTTGTTGTATGTTTTCTTTTATATATCGTTTAAAGTTTTTAGTGATAGTAGGAGTGCAATATTTTGTAATACAATTTTCGTGATAATTTATATTGTTTTAGCTATAATTTTAAAATATGATTTTTGGTGGTATAATAGTACTTTACCTTTCATAGTAGGCTTAATATGGGGGAAATATAAAGTAGATATTGATACTTTATTAAATAATAATTATTTTATATTATTAATGCTGTTAACGGGATTATTATTTATATCTCATCACTATAGTTTTTTATTGGAAAGATTGGATGCATCGAGTAAATATAGTTTGGCGTTGGCTGCGAATTTAGATAATGTAATTTTTACTATTTTTTTTATGTTAGTAGTGAGAAAAATAAATTTTTCTAATAAGTATCTGCTATTTTTAGGTAAAGTATCGTTTGAATTATATATGATTCATGGTTTAGTGATGTCAATAGTTGGGAAGTATTTTTTTACTTCTAGATTAAATGATGTAATTTTTACTATTTTAGTTTTAATTATTAGTATTATTTCAGCATGGCTAATAAATTTAATAATTAATAAAATTAGTATTAAGGCAACCTAATTTGGTTGTCTTTTTTATTGAGTTTTCTTTAGTTCTAGTATGAATTATGTTATAATATATAGATAAAATAACTCAATAAAGTTAATTAATAATTTGTATGTGATTAAGGTGAAAGATGAACATTGATAAAAGATTTGAAACAGAAGCTGTAAAAAAGTATAGAGCTTCGATTGAAAAGAAGAAAGTGTCGTTATTTCTGAAATTACTTTTTGATAAGGTACTTGCATTAATTTTGCTTATTCCTTTATCACCTATAATTTTGGGAATAGCTATTTGGATAAAGTTAGATAGTGAAGGTCCTGTATTTTATAGGCAAGAGCGTATTACAACTTATGGTCGTACTTTTAGAATATTTAAGTTTAGAACAATGGTTAAAGATGCTGATAAGCTTGGGACAGCTGTCACTCAGCAAAATGATCCTCGTATTAGTAAGGTAGGACACAAGCTTCGTAAACTACGTCTTGATGAACTTCCTCAGCTTATCAATGTACTTGTTGGTGATATGAGTTTTGTAGGAGTAAGACCTGAAGTAGCGAAATATGTAGATAAGTATACTGATGAAATGAATGCAACATTACTTCTTCCTGCTGGGATAACTTCTCCAGCGAGTATCGAATACAAAGATGAAGATGAAGTTATTGAGAAATTTAAAGGAAGTGGAAGAAGTATAGATGAAATCTATGTGGAGGAGATTCTTCCAGATAAGATGAGATATAACTTAAAGTATATTGAAGAATTTAGTGTTATAAATGATATTAAAATAATGATAAAAACAGCTGTTGCGGTTGTTAAATAAAATTGAAGTATTAATTAAAAGTAATTAAAAATAATTAGGAGTTTGAGATGAAAAAATATAATATACCATTTTCTCCACCAGATATTAGTGAAGAAGAAATAAATGAAGTAATAGATACTTTAAAATCAGGCTGGATTACAACTGGACCGAAGACAAAAGAATTAGAAAGAAGATTATCAGAATTTACTAGTACGCCAAAAACGGTTTGTCTTAATTCTGCAACTGCAGCGTTAGAGTTAACATTGCGTGTTTTAGGTATAGGTGAAGGAGATGAGGTTATCGTTCCTGCGATGACTTACACTGCTTCTTGTAGTGTAATTTATCATGTTGGTGCGAAGGCTGTTATAGTTGATATTTCTGAAGATAGTCACGAGATGGATTATGTTGCTTTAGCTGATGCAATCACAGAGAAAACTAAAGCTGTTGTCCCTGTTGATTTAGCGGGGATACCGTGTGATTATGATAAAATCTTTGAAGTAGTTGAAAGTAAGAAACACTTATTCAAAGCTAATAGTGAATACCAAGAAAAACTTGGTAGAGTAGCTGTTGTAGCTGACGGAGCACATGCTTTAGGAAGTACTTATAAAGGTAAGAAAATTGGTTCTGTAGCTGACTTTACGACATTCTCATTCCACGCTGTGAAGAACTTCACTACAGCCGAAGGTGGAAGTGTAACTTGGAAACAAAATGAAAACTTTGATAATGAAGAATTATATAGAGAATATCAAATCTATTCTCTTCACGGTCAAACAAAAGATGCTTTAGCTAAAACTAAAGCAGGATCTTGGGAATATGATATTGTTATTCCTGGATATAAATGCAATTTAACTGATATCGCAGCATCTATTGGATTAGTTCAATTAGATCGTTATCCTAAACTTTTAGAACGTCGTGATAACATTATTAGTCAGTATAATAAAGGATTTGAAGGTACTAGAATTACAGCTCTAAGTCACAGTTCAGAAGAGTATAAATCATGTGGGCACCTATATATAACTCATGTTGAAGGTGCTACATTTGAACAACGTGGTGAGATAATTGTTAAAATGGCAGAACGTGGAATTAGTTGTAATGTACACTATAAACCACTACCATTATTAACTGCGTACAGAAATTTAGGATTCGATATTGAAAACTATCCTAATGCCTATAATTACTATGTAAAAGAAATAACATTACCGTTACATACAAGACTTACTGATGAAGATGTAGCTGTAATTATTGAAAACTTCAAGGAAATAGTTCAGGAGGTAGTAGGTGAGTAACTATGGAAATGAATTAATAAGTATAATTGTACCAGTATATAATGTTGAACAATACTTAGAAAAATGTGTATGCTCAATAATAAATCAAACATATAAAAATTTAGAAATAATTTTAGTAGATGACGGAGCTACTGATAGTAGTGGTAATATGTGCGATGAGCTAGCGAAGTCAGACAACAGGATAAAGGTATATCATAAAGAAAACGGCGGTTTATCAGACGCACGAAACTATGGTGTAGAAAGAGCAACTGGAGAATATATCGGATTTGTAGATAGTGATGACTATATAGATTCCGAAATGTACGAGAAACTATATGAAGCTATAAAAAAAGAGGATGTTGATGTAGCTGAATGTAATTTTAGATTCATTTATTCTAATAGAATTACAAATTATACAGACGATAAATATTATTTAGTATTGAATAAAGATGAGTATACAAAAGAATATGTAACTATGAATAGAATTTTTGGAGCTGCATGGACAAAATTGATAAAGAGCAGCTTAGCTAAGGAAATTAAATTTCCAAAAGGTAAGTTGTTTGAGGATGGTTTTTATTCGTTGGAGTTAATGAAGAAAGCTAGAAACTTTGTTATATTTGATAGTCCTTATTATAATTATGTAATGAGAGAAAATAGTATTACAAATTCAAAATTTAATGAGAAAAACTTAGATTTAATAGAAATTGCTGATGATATTTATGATTATGTTATATCGACATATCCTTATTTAAAAAAAGAGGCTGCCAGACGAAAAATGTATTCTTATTTTAATACATTAGATGCAATAATTGTAAGTTCAGATTATAGTAATAAAGTTTATTATAATAATATACAAGCATATTTTTATAAAAACTTTTTACAGTTATTTACAAATAATAAAATTTCAATTAATAGGAAGATAAGATTATTGATAATGTTAGTAAATAAAAAAATGTATAAAAAAATATTGCTTAAACACCATAGAAAACTGATGGGGAAATAAATCATGTTAAATAAGGAAACATTATATATTTTTAATACTCAGTATCAATTTTTGATAGCGTTAATAAAAGTAAAAGAAGGTGGCATAGATTCATTAGCGATTGTTAATAGAAGATTAGATGAACGTACACAAAGAATATTGATGACAGAAAAAGTTGTAAAAGACATTATACATATAGATGAGAGTATTTTTGCTTTTTGTAAATCTATACCTAAAAGGCGTGAATTGAAAAAAAAATTAAAAAAATTTGATACAGTAAATATATTTATTGATCATTTTACAATAGGTGCTTATCTAGATAAATATAAGATTTCATATAATACAATTGAAGATGGCTATAATTTTTTTATGTATGAATATAGAGATTTTAGGGATAAGCTTTTCACAAAAGAAGCAACCATTCAAGATTATAAAGAATTCATAAAACATATATTGTTTTGTAAAAAAAATAAACCAGGTTTTGGTAAATACTGTCAATCAATAGAAGTAAATGATATATCAGTAGTTCCAAAAGATGAAAGATATCATAAGTTTAAAGAAGTACCAAGAAAAGACTTATTTAATAATATAAGTGAAGAAAGAAAACGATTAATATTAAGAGTTTTTGATGTAGAAGAACTATCTGAAGTGAAAGATAAATCAGTATTGATTTTAACACAACCACTAAGTGTAGATGGTCTTATGAACAACAATGATAAACAATATGGATTTTATAAGAAGATTTGTGATAAATATTTATCTGAAGGATATGAAGTATACTTGAAACCACATCCAAGAGATAGTGTTACTTATGAGAAAATGAATGAAATAAAACTAATTGCACAGACTGTTCCGATGGAATTAATTGAGATGGTGAGTGATGTTAAATTTGAAAAAATAATAACACACTCATCAACAGCGATAAACTTCTTATCATGTGGAAAAGAAAAAGAAATATTTTATGATTTTAATACGAGAAAGTATGATGAAAAATTATTAGAAAAATATAAAATAAGCAAGGATGAACTATTATGAAGAAGAACAAATTATTAAGTTCTAGTTTGGCTTATACAGTAGGTAATTTATTAATCCAAGGATTGAGTTTCATAACACTCCCAATATATACAAGAGTAATGACACAAGAAGATTATGGTAATTATAATTTATATGGTTCATGGGTTGGAATATTTTCAATATTTATAGGACTTCAAATAACAGGAAGTTTCAGTATAGCGAAAATAAAATATGAAAATAGATTTAAAGAATATATTGCCACAAGTACAAGTGTAGCGACAATATTTTTTATACTGTTTTCTGCAGTTTGTTTAATACTTAGTACTTATTTAGAAAAGATATTAGGATTTTCTACAGGAATATTAATATTTATCTTAATCCAAGGATATTTCAGCCACTTACAAGGCAGTTTATCGCAATATTATATTCAAACACAAGAAACAAAAAAACAACTTGTATTATCATTTTTTATGTCATTTGGAAATGTAGTATTATCATTATTATTCCTATTCACATTAAAAAATGATTTTCTAGCTAGAATATTAGGAGGAGTAATACCTGGGATAATTGTAGGTATAATTTTCTTAATATTCATTTATAGGAATAGCAGTGTGATACTAGATAAGATATATGTTAGATTCATATTGTTGACCTCGATTCCTCTAGTATTTCATATTCTAGGACATAACTTACTAAGTCAATTAGATAGGATAATGATAGGAAGTTATATGACGGCTAAAGAGGTAGCTATATATAGTTTCGGGTATTCATTAGGAAGTATAGTGTCGATAGCGTTAATGAGTATGAATACTGCATGGATTCCATGGTTTTTTGAGGAAAAGAAAAAAGGAAATGTTGATTTGATTAACAAATATAAGGAAAGATATATATTAATAGGGGTATTTTTAACAATAGGATTTTTATCTGTCTTTCCAGAATTAGTTTCAATAATGGGTAGTGCGGATTATAAGAGTAGTAGAGACTTTGTGGTATTAATAGTGATAAGTTGTTTTATAGTATTTTTATATACATTCCCTGTTAATATTCAATTTTATCATGAAAACACAAAATTTGTCCCAATAGGAACTCTTTTGGCTGCAGGTATAAACTATATATTAAATTATATATTAATTCCAAAAAGTGGTATATATGGAGCTGCGATAGCTACAGTAGCTTCGTATGTATTATTATTGGTTTTCCATCATCTAATAGCTAAAATAAAATATAGATACAATGAAATAAGTTTTGTACAATATATAATTCTTACAGGAGTAGTAAGTATTTATGGAATATTTACAAATATATTTGTAGACAACTTATTAATAAGATGGGGTGGATGTCTAGTTGTATTTATAGTATTAATTTTTTATTATAAGGAAGATGTAGAAGAATTAATAAAGAAAGTAAAAATTAGGAGATAACAATGGTATATATAATAGCGGAAATAGGATGTAATCACAATGGAGATTTTAATCTAGCAAAAAAAATGGTAGATGTCGCAGTTGAGTGCGGAGTAGATGCCGTTAAATTTCAAACATTTAAAGCAGACTTATTAATATCTAAGTATGCACCTAAAGCAGAATATCAAAAGAAAACAACAGGAACAGAAGATAGTCAACTAGAGATGACAAGAAGACTAGAGCTTAGTTTTGAGGAGTATTTAGAGCTTAGAGACTATTGCTTAGAAAAAGGAGTAGATGTATTTTCTACACCATTTGACGAAGAATCATTAAATTTCCTAATTAGTACTGACATGCCAGTATACAAAATACCTTCAGGGGAGATTACAAATTTACCGTACTTAGAGAAAATAGGAAAACAAAATAAAAAAGTAATTCTATCAACAGGTATGGCAACTTTAGAAGAGATACATGCAGCAGTAAAAATATTAGAAGACAATGGAACAGAGGATATTTCAATCTTGCATTGTACTACAGAGTATCCAACAAAATATCCAGACCTAAATCTAAATGTGATTTCAACTCTGAAAAAAGAATTTCCAAATCAAAAAATTGGATATTCAGATCATAGTATAGGATATGAAGTACCGATAGCGGCAGCGACTTTAGGAGCTGAAATAATAGAGAAGCACTTTACATTGGATAATGATATGCCAGGTCCAGACCATAAGGCTAGTGCGACTCCTGATATATTAGAAAGATTAGTAAAAGGTGTAAGAATAGTAGAAACGTCACTTGGAAAATATGAGAAAGAGCCAGTAGAGGCTGAAATAAAAAATAAAATAGTGGCAAGAAAATCAATAATAGCTAAAAAGGCTATAAAAAAAGGAGAAGTATTTACAGAAGAGAATATCACAACGAAACGTCCAGGAAATGGAATAAGTCCGATGAATTGGTATGATATTCTAGGGAAAGTTAGTGAATATGACTTCGAAGAAGATATGTTAATTAAACATAGCGAATTTAAAAATCAAGAGTAAGAGGTAAAAAGAATGAAAAATGTATGTGTAGTAACTGGTTCACGAGCAGAATATGGAATAATGAGAGCGTTACTTTTAAAATTAAATAAAGAACAAAACATAAAGCTTGATGTAGTAGTTACTGCCATGCATTTAGAAGAAAAGTATGGGAACACATACAAACAGATAGAAGAAGACGGGCTAAATATAATAAAAAAAATCCCGTTAAATCTAGAAAACACATCAAAAAAATGCGTAAGCAGATCGCTAGCAATATTAACGACAGGATTATCAGAGTTATTTGAAGAAGTTAAGTATGATTTAATTATTATACTTGGAGATAGATATGAAATGCTTCCAGTAGTAAATGTAGCATTAATATACAATATACCAGTATGTCACTTACATGGTGGAGAAAAAACACTAGGTAACTTTGATGAATCAATTAGACATGCGATAACAAAGATGAGTCACTTGCATTTGGTAGCTAGTGAAGAATTTAAAAATAGAGTAATACAATTAGGTGAAGAAGAACAGAACATACATAACATAGGAGCTATGGGTGTAGAAAATGTAATAAAGCAAGATTTTCTAACAAAGAAGGAATTAGAAGAAACTTTAGGGCTGGAGTTAGAAGAAGAGTACTATGTAGTACTCTTCCATCCAGTGACATTAGAAGATGGAGGAGCTTTAAAACAAATCCGAACACTTCTAGAAGTATTATCAGAACAGACAAAACAAGTAGTATTCATAGGATCAAACTCGGATACTGATTCGGACAAGATAATGAGTGCGATAGAAGAATATACTAAAAAATATAGCAGTTCAAAAGTATTTATTTCCTTAAAACCAAGGGAATATCATTCATTGGTGAAATATTCGAAAGGATTAGTAGGAAATTCATCTTCAGGTTTAATAGAAATTCCATCGCTAAAAGTTCCAACATTAAACATTGGAAATAGACAATTAGGAAGATTACGAGGACCGAGTGTAGTAGATGTAGATACGACAAAAGAAAGTATACAAAAAGGACTAAAAGAATTATCAAATATAAGAGATTTCTATAATCCATATGAACAAGAAAACTCAATAGAAAAAGCCAAAGTAGCAATATTAGATTATTTATCTAAAGATAGAAGCATAATTAAAGAATTTAATGATATGATGGAGGGGAGATAATGAAGCAAAGAGTAGCATTTATAGGAGCAGGAAGCCATTCAGATGCAGTAAAACCCCATTTAGATATATATAACTATGAATTTGTAGGATATTTTGATGACAAGGATATCGAAGAATATAAAGGATATCCAATACTAGGAAAAACAAATGATGTATTAAAATGTCTTCATGAAAAAAAAATAGATAAAGTCTTCATAACAATAGGTGATAATAAAAAAAGAAAAGAATTGTTTGACTTAGTAAATGAAAAATATCCAGATGCATTTATAAACATAGTAAGTAGAGAAGCGACTATACTAACTGATTCAAGCATAAAAGGAAAAGGAATATTCATAAGTAGGTGTTTTATAGGATCTGAAGTAGAAATTTATGATAATTCAATAGTAAATACAGGAGCAATAGTAGAACATCATACAGTAATAGCCCCACATTGTAATGTTACCCCAGGAGCGATACTTAATTTTTGTAAATTAGGAGAAGGAGTTTATGTGGGGAGTGGTAGCACAATAATACAATTAGTAGAAATAGCACCATACACAATAATAGGAGCAGGAGCTACGGTAGTAAAAACAATAAAAGAAAGTGGAACCTATGTAGGAGTACCTGCGAGAAGAATCAAATAAGGAGAAGAAAAATGAGAGCAGTATGTTTAATACCAGCACGAAGTGGATCAAAAGGATTAAAAAATAAAAATATGTTATTTTTTGATGGTAAACCATTAATATTCCATACGATAGATGCAGCAATAGAATCAGGATGCTTTGCCAAAGAAGATATATATGTAAGTTCGGATTCACAATTATACTTAGATATATGTAAAACAAGAGGAATAAGTACAATATTAAGAGATCCAGAGTTATCAAAAGATACGACACCATCAAACTCAGTAGGACTAGATTTTCTAAGTAGATTTGATGAAGATGTAGTATACGTATTATTACAATTAACATCACCATTAAGAAGTGCGAAACAAATTCAAGAAGCGATGAAACTATTTGAAGAGTCAAGAGAAGAAGGTGTGGAGAATGTAGTAAGTTATGTAGAATTAGATAAATCACCAAGATTATTTACAAGCTTAGACGATAACAATTATATTCAAGAAAGCTTCGCTGCAGACAGAGGATATAGAAGACAAGATGAGAAGAAGTTATATAGAACCAATGGGGCGATTTATATAACTACTAAAAATTTCTATGAAAAAAATATAAGCTATTTAACACCTAAAACAAAAGCTTACTTAATGGATAAAGAAAGCTCATATGATATTGATGATAGAAGTGACTTTATAGGAGCGATAGGAAGTAGATACTTTAACTATGAACTAAGAGAACAAAGAAACAAGAATTTTTATAAGGAAAAATATAAAGAATTCAAAAATACGGAATTAAAAGAGAACGTAATTTTTGGAGATTCAAGATTAGCTAAATTAGAGTTAGAAGGATACAGCAACTTAAGTTTAGGAGGAGTGTCATTAGCCACTCTATTAGAAAACCTAGAACAGTATAATGATGTACCAATCAAGAAGATGTTAGTATCATTAGGTGTAAACGATATAATATCAAATTATAATAAAGAGATTATAAAAGAGAATTATAAGAAATTACTTTTAGAAACAGATAAAAGAAATATAAAATTAACTCTAACAACAATTGGGTATGCACTATTTAGAGATAGTGTGGATAATGAAATAGTTAGAGAGTTAAATGAATGGTTAGAGAACTTTACAAGGGAGAACAACATAAAGTTAATAGATATAAATAAAAATCTTTCTGAAGATTATCATTTGAAGTATGAATATACAAATGATGGGCTGCATTATACTGAAGAGGGGAATAAAATGTTATTTAAACATATTAAGGAGATGGTTATAAAGTAATGAAGAGTTTATTGAGTAAGGAAAAACTTATAGAATTGTTTTTCAAGTATCCAGTAGCATATTATTCTATATTTTTCTTGTACGCAACAAGATCGCAATTTTACATGATAAACAATATAGCAATTTATGATTCAATTATTCATAATTTATTAATTTTTTGGGGGATTATAATAATTTCCTACTATGTAATTTTTAATAGAAAGGTTTTTGACAACCATAAAAAATTTATTTTTTTATGGATAATTTCTAGTGTAGTTACTATTATTGTAAATATTTATCAAATTCGTTTTGATTCTATTCGTTCGGCAATATTAACTATTATTGTTATCATAACTTTTTTATATAGTTATAGGATACTTAGATTAAAATATAATGATGAAGTCATCTTTAAGTGTATCTTCTATCCTAGTATTTTTTTAAAATTAGTAAGTAGCTTAGTGTCATTAGTTATGTATTTTTATAATGTTAGTATTTTTATAATATCGGATTTACCGAATCCTTATACATATGGTATACGATATGTAACAGTTGGAAATGATACCTATAATTTACTTCTTTACGGAACATTTTTTAGTCCCAACAAAGAAGTTATGCAGGCAATACCATTAATGATGATTGTTTTTTATATACTATTGAATAAAAAGATAGCCGTTAATAAAATTGAAAAAATAATATTAAGTGTATTTTTGGTTGTGGAGTATATAGTTGTTTCATTGTGTAATTCAAGGGGAGCATTGTACTCAGTAATAGGAGTATTTATATTGTATATTATTATATTATTGATTAAAAAGATTAGAAGAAATGATGAGATATCAATAAAGAAAGTATTAATATTAATAGCATCACTTTGTTTAATTTTATTCGGATATAGCGGAGTAAAAACGGTTTCAGCAGCTATAGTTAGCAAAGTAGATTATAAGCGTCATATATACGAAAATATTGATGGTAAAATAGTGAAAATTAATGAAGAAGACGTTAAAAAGAATACTGAATATGAAAAATATAGAGGAAAGATATTTGAATATAATCCAGTAAGAACTCAAGATAAAATAGAAGATAAATTAAAGGATAAAATTGTAATAGATAAGGAAGATTCAGGAGAAGAACTAGGGAATGGGAGGATTTCTATTTGGAAAGAAACTCTGAAGCTATACGTTAAAAAACCTTTATTTGGAATAGGACAAGGGATGAACACTGAATTTGCTAAGAAGTTTAATTATGATGAATTTCCTATATTAAGTGTAGGTGTTGCAATTCACAACAGTTATCTGGCATTATTGTTATTCCAAGGGATAGTTGGTATATTGGTAGTGTTTTTATGGTTGTTTAAATTACTTATTAAGTTTTTAAAATTTGAATTAGCAACTAATAGTGATGAATTTTCTATAATGCACATGAGTTTATATTTTATACTAATTATATCGTTATTCTTGGATGTGATATTTATTAGAGATGAATTTACACAGTTAATGATGTTATTTAGCATAGGTTATTTGACATATAATATAAGAGGAGAAAGTATATGAAGGAGCAGATAAGTATAGTAGTCCCAGTTTATAATGTTGAACAATACTTAGAAAAATGTGTAAATTCAATAATAAATCAAACATATAAAAATTTAGAAATAATTTTGATAGATGATGGAGCTACTGATAGTAGTGGTAAGTTATGTGATGAATTAGCCAAGATAGACAATAGGATAAAGGTGTATCATAAAGAAAATGGTGGGTTATCAGATGCAAGGAACTACGGGGTAGAAAGGGCAACTGGTGATTATATCGGTTTTGTAGATAGTGATGACTGTATAGATTCTGAAATGTATGAAAAACTATATGAAGCTATAAGAAAAGAGAATGTTGATGTAGCCGAATGTAATCTAAAAATAATATACCCAGATAGAGAAGAATTATTTACCGAACAAAATTATTACAATGTATGTACAAAACAAGAGTATCTAGAAGAATATTTAAAAATTGAGAAGATTTTTGGTTCGGCTTGTGTAAGATTAATTAAATCAGATATTGCTAAGAAACTGAAATTTCCAGTTGGCAAGTTGTATGAGGACACTTATTATGCTTATGATTTAATAGAAAAAGTTGATAGGTATGTTATAATGAATAATTCATATTATAACTACCTTATGAGAGAAAATAGTATAACAAATGCAAAATTTAATCCTAGAATATTTGATCTTATAGAGATAGTTGAGAAGTTTCATAAAACGACTTATGAGAATTATCCTGGTTTAAAAGAAGCGGCGGATTGTCGTAAGATGTATGCTTATTTTTCTGTTTTAAATAGTATATTGTTAGAAGATGAATTTAAAAATAATCGTTATTATGCTCAGATAATAAATTATTTTAAAGGGAATTATAAGGCGATATTAAAAAATAAATATATAAATCGCAACAGAAAACTAAGTGTAATACTAATTAAATTAAATATAGATTTATACAGAAAAGTATTAATGAAATATAAGAATAGAATAGCAGGAAATTAGGAGGAACTTATGGATAATGAGTTAATAAGTATAATTGTTCCAGTATATAAGGTAGAAAAGTACTTAGAAAAGTGTGTGAAATCTATTTTAAAACAAACTTATACAAATTTAGAAATAATTTTAGTAGATGATGGTTCTCCTGATAAATGTGGACAATTATGTGATGAACTTGCTAAAATCGATGATAGAATAAAAGTTTTCCATAAAGAAAATGGTGGTTTGTCAGATGCTCGAAATTACGGAGTAGAGAGAGCAAATGGGGAGTACATTGGCTTTGTGGATAGTGATGATTATATTCATGAATGTATGTACGAGGAGCTATATAAAGCGATAAAGAAATCAGGTACATTAATTGCAGAGTGTGGAGTAACTAGGGTTTACAAAAACACATTAAGACCTCATTATGAAGGTGAAGATTATTTTTTAGTTTTAGATAAAGAAGGATATTTAAAAGAATACTTGGAAAATAAGAGATTGTATGGTTCAGCATGGTGTAAATTAATTCATAAAGATTTGGCAAAAAAAATAAAATTTCCAACTGGAAAGATTTACGAGGATGCTTTTTATACTTTGGAACTTTTGAAAACTGTGGATAAATATACTCTTATAAGTGGAAATTATTATTACTATTACATAAGAGAAAATAGTATAACAACAAGATCATTTAGTTCAAAGGATATGGATTATATAGAAATAATGAATAAAATAGAAGATTATACTTTAGCTAATTTTCCTATATTCAAAGAGCAATTATTAGTTAGACTAGCTTTTGCTTATATTTCTATATTTAATCAATTGTTAGAGGTAGATGGTTACAAAACAAAGGAAGAATATAAAATTTTGAAAGATAAGCTTAAAGATAATTGCTTCAAGGTTTTAGGTAATAAAAAAGCACCTAAAAATTTAAAGGCTGCTATGTTTTTATTGAGTACCAATGAAAGATTATATAAATTTATGTTATCGAAATATAAAAAGTATGAGAGTAATGAATAAAATGCAAAGAGGAAGTCAATGAAAAAAGTACTAATAGTCATTCCATCTTACTCTAAGGGTGGTGGTGCAGAAAAAATTCTATCAAATATTTTAAATAATGGTGATTTTTCTGGGTATCAGATAGATATAGTGGAAATTGATAGAGGATACAATGGTATAGAAGTTTTACCTAGAAATATAAAAGTGATTAAAAGTTATTATTATGAAAAGTATCCCAATGTAATACGGCTTGTTTTAGAACAATTGGGAAAAAGATTTCCAAGAGTATTGAGGAGATATTTAGTAAAAAAAGATGATTATGATGTAGAAATAATGTTTGAGGTTATGTATCCGGATATTCCATTTTCAAAGAGAAATATAAAGAAAATATATTGGGTACATGGAAGTATAGAAGATTTTTCAAATACTTGGAGAGAAAACAGATTTAGACAATATTTTTCAGATGCTACGGAAATTGTATCAATTTCCAATAAAACAGAGAAATCAATATTAGATTTATATCCTAACCAGAAGGATAAGATTATTCGTATATATAATGGATATAAATTTAATGAGATAAAAGAAAAATCAAAAGAGGTAATTTCAGAAAATATACCGGAGAATTCAATTTGCTCTATAGGAAGAATAGAAGAACAAAAGGGTTCGGATAGAACGCTAGATCTAGTGAGAACACTTCATGAAAAAGGATATAAATATCATATGTATTATATAGGATCAGGTAAACTAGAAAAGCGTTTGAAGGAAAAAGCAGAAGAATATGGTTTAACTGAGTATGTTCATTTTTTAGGATATCAAAGAAATCCGTATAAATATTTAAAATATATGAAATGTCTTGTTTCTATGTCAAAACAGGAAGGTTTTCCAGGGGTATATGTAGAAGCTTTATCATTGAATGTCCCTTTTGTTTCAACTGATGTTGG
>CAMYEU010000017.1 GCA_947254465.1 uncultured Gemella sp.
TATAAAGCATATTCCTAAGAATCCAATATTTGTAGAGGGTGATCAGGATAAACTTACACAGGTATTTGATAATATTGTAAATAATGCGATAAAATACTCTCCTAGCGGTAAGAATATTACAATAAGGGTGAGACAGAACTATCACCATAATAGGGTGAGTATTTCTATTAAAGATGAAGGTGTAGGAATTCCATTAGTCCACATTGACAAAATCTTTAATAGATTCTACAGAGTTGATAAGAGTAGACAAAGGAGTATGGGAGGAACAGGTTTAGGATTGGCTTTAGCTAAGACTATCGTGGAGGCCCATAAAGGTCGTATTTGGGCGCAAAGTAGAGAAGGTTATGGAAGTATTATATTTGTAACACTGCCTTGTGAACAAATTGATGATGAATGGTTATAGAGGTAAATAATATGAAAAGTAAAAGGAAAGAAACTGTTAAATCAGTTGTATTAGGAATACTAGTTCTAATGAGTTTAACTTTATCCTATCTTATTATTACTTATCAACCAGACTATGAGATTTTTACTAAGAGAACTACTCAAAAATCCATAGAGTCTGATAAAAATAGTCTTTTAAACTTTTTGATTCCTGATAGTGTAGTAAAAAACTATGAGGGATCAAGAGAAGAGCCGATAGTTCAAAATTCTATAACGAAGGTGGCAACTGTCGATGCCGTGAAAAACAAGAAAGTGTTAAAAAATTTACTAACGACAATTTCGGATAGTCAGAGTGTGGAGTCTAGGGTAAGAAACAGAAATATCGAGGATATTACATCGAATAATGTTGAAAAAATTATGATAAATTATCAAGTAACTCTGGATTCTGCCTTGGTAAAACCTTTATTCTTCTCGGAGGAGAATTCTAATATAAGTTTGGAATTTGATACGATAGTTTTACTAAAAGATAGACCGAATATGATTTATTTATACAAAAAAGATGATAAAAATTATCTACAAATCACTCTGAAGGATGAAATTTATGATAGGGTAAATAGTAAATTTAACGAGAAAAAACAAAATTACGCTAAGTATAGTTTAAATAATAGGTATATCTATTTAAAAGAGTCTGATGAAGATAATGTTATAGATGAATATAGTGCTGAAGATATTAGTTTAAATAGATTAGCTAAGGATATTTTTGAGAAAAAGGATAATCTTAGAATAAGTAATGAAGATGAAGTGACTGATGGCTATGGAATATTACGATCTACAAACAATAGATTAGTATATACAAATCCATCAAACGAAGGTGGAAAAGAAGTTGGGGCTACAGTTGCTATAAATAATACCATGAGTTTCTTGGGACTTGGATATGTGGGAGATACGGATTATCAACTTACTACTGCTCTAGAAGGAATTACTATTTTCCAAGAAGCTTATAAGGATTCGATAGCCTTTAGTAGAGAAGGTCACGCTGATATTATTTCTGAGGATAATAGTAGTGGAATATATAAGCTGACTTCGCCGAAGAGACTTACGAAAACTTATCTTTCATCAAGAGAAGCGGAACTTTATTCTGTTGAGAAGACTGAATATGTAATTAATTATCTTTATGAAAGAGTTAATCTTAAAGAGATAAGTGATATAGTTTTGGGTTATGAAAAGATCTATAATAAAGATAGAAATAGTTTTAGCTATGTACCAGCATGGTATGTAAAATATAATGATAGATATATGAGTTTTAAAAAATTAAAAGAGATGATTGACAAGGGAGAGAGACTATGAACTGGGGTAAGATGAAGACATTGTTTATTTACCTATTTGTCGCGCTTAATGCTGTCTTGTTAACATTTTATATATATACAGTTCAGAAGAATAAAACAGAAATAGTCCAGGAAAAAGAAATTATTGAACGTTCTATGAAAAATGATAATATAACTGTAGAAGAAAATGCAACAAAGCGAGATAATCTTGGTTATGTGAATGTTACAATTTCTGATTTGAAGGATATCCGCAAGGAAGAGAGTGGGCTAAAGTATGAAATTGAAAATGTCGATAAGACATCGGCTTTAAAAGTTAGTTCAGAAAATGCTATTACTAACGTAAATAAAGGTAGCTATAGAGCCGAGTTAGATTCATTCTTATTAGAGAAGATGAAATTAAGTGCGAACTATATTTTTTCTAGTTATAATTCAACAAAAAATGAAGTCATTTTTGAACAACAAATAGATAGTTTTAGAGTTTTTTCAAATAAAAATGCGCGAATTGTCTTTAGCGTTGAAAGTAATGGAGATATTAAAAACTTTACTTTGACAAGTGTTTCTAATATAAGAAAAGATAAGAATGAAACGTTAGTTCCATCTAGCCAGGCTATAAATAGGTTGTATCATGAAGATCTAATTCCTAAAAATTGTCGTGTACGAGCTACTTTAGGATATTATACATATATTTCTCAAACGGAAAATCAAGTATTGATACCGACATGGAATGTGGAAATCAGTGATAAAGATGGGCGAGTTAGTAATTACTATGTAGATGCTATTAATCTAAATGTATTAAATAGAAAAGGTTATAGCTTATAGATAGGTATATAATATTAAAGAAAAAAACTATTCATTACGATAAACGTAATGAATAGTTTTTTGTGTATTATTCAGATAAGTAAGATTTTAACATCCAAACATTTTTTTCTAATTGAGTTTTTAATCCTAATGCTAAGTCTGAAGTACCTTGATCTTCTTCATCTTCAGCTACCCCCATAAGATGAGTTAAGTCATTGATTAATAACTCAAAGTCGTGGAATATAGCTGCAACCATTTCAGAAGTTGTTTCTTTTTCAGTTGCTTCTTGGATTGTTGCGATTTCTAAAGCACCTTTAAGTGTTGAAACTGGGCGGCCCCCAATAGCTAATAATCTTTCTGCAACTTCATCTAAAGATTCTGCTGTGTGATTATAGTAATTTTCAAATACTTCGTGTAGTGTGTAGAAGCTACGTCCTTTTACATACCAGTGGAAGCTGTGTAATTTTGTGTATAATACTGTTAAGTTAGCAACAAGTTTATTTAATTCTGTTGTACGTGTCATTGTAAATTCTCTCCTTTATTTTCTATTTATGATTAAATTATAGCACCATGAGTTACACGTGTAAAGTTTATGAGCTTATAAAAGTTATTGAGAATTATTCTCTAAAAAGAATGTTGATTTAGCAATGTTTCCTGAGGTGAAAAAATATAAGTGATAATCGATATCATATAAATGCTAGACATAGTTATTAATTTAAAAATTTGAAATAAACTTTATTAGTTGATAAAATAAAGAGCGAAAGGGGTAGGATCTATGGCAAGATTATGCATAATTTTAATAAAACTATATAGACGATATATATCACGTTATACCAAACCAACGTGTAGATTTTCCCCTACATGTTCAAGTTATGCTTTGGAAAGTTATAAGAGATTTGGTTTTTTCTTAGGTACATATTTAACTGTTAAGAGATTATTAAAGTGTCATCCGCTATATAAAGGTGAGTACTTTGATAATGTACCTTTATTTAAGAAAGATATATTCAAATTTGGAAGAAAAAAATAAAGAGGCCGCTAAGTTTGGTTGCCTCTTTATTTTGGGCGAAATTGTTATTTTGGATAAATATTAAGAATAATGATTATATTCGTAGAACTAAAAGGGATTCTTTTAACGAAATAACTTTCTAAAATTTATCCACTTAAAGTATTTGTGAGGTAAATCCTCATAATTATCCACAAATGCTAAGTTTATATGTTATTTATCTATGATGTTTCCAGTATTTAACCATGCTGCAATCTCGCCCAGGAATCTATAGATATTTTATAACCAGCTTCTTTCTATAAGAAACAAAGCCGTAGTATAAAATGAATTTCTTATCTGTATCATCACCTAAAGATTTCAAAAATTCTTTTTTCTCTTCTTTTTTCACTTTCATTATAACATAGATGAATTAATATGGAAATAAATTATGCAATAAAATTTATGGTTTTTAATATAATTAATAGTGATTATTATCATCTGCTTTAATATGTAAACTAGTAGTTGTATTTCATACTATATAAAATATGATAATAAATTAATAAGTTTATTAATTTATTATCTATGCTGAATATCGAAGTAATTTTCATATTATTTGTGTAAAATAAAGACTCTGATGCTAATTGTCAGAGTCTAGTATTTAAAAATAATTTATTTTTTATTAAGGATAGTTGTAATTGATTTAAGTATTTTTAAAGCAAGTTTATCTTTTTTATTAGCTAATGATTTTGTAATTAAATTAGAAGTTTTAATTTTTTCTTCATTTTCTTTATTAGCTAACATTTTCTTAACGAAGTCCGGCATTTCAGGCTTTTCGCCATCTTTTTTGTTGGCTAACATTTCTCTAACGAAGTCTGGCATCTCTCCTTTTGGTTTATCCATTTCATTAAATGTTGTCTTCTCTGGATTATGCGAAATAAAAGGATTGTTTTTATTAGCTTCAATCGTTGACACAAGAGCATCTATTAGGCGAGAATCGTAGTTCGGCATAGGGGGTCTATGATAAGTTATTCCAAATTCCTCACAAAGGTCTCGACACTCAACATCGTTATCGAAAAGAACTTCGATATGCTCGCTGATAAAGCTAAGTGGAACGAATATATAATGCTTAGGATGTTCTTTTTGCTCTCTTAAGTACTCAAGAACATCAGGCTTAATCCATGGCATTCCAATATCACTTTCACTTTGCCAAGTATTCGTATAGTTTTCATTTTCAAGACCTATTTTTTCGGCTATAAGTTTTGTCATATCAAAGATTTGCTCTACGTATGGATCATTATATTTTAAAGCGATTTCAGGTACGCTGTGTGCAGAGAAAACTACTTTATAGCTATCCTCTTTCACTTTTTCAGTAATAATTTTTTTGATTTCATCTGCCCAGAATTCAATTAACTTCTCTTCTTTGTACCAGGATTTTATTATATTAAATTTAATTTTATCACTTTTAATAAATCTTTCGTAACCCATAATAGAGTAGAATGAATAGTGTGGTTCAAGAATTAAACAAATACATTCTTCTATACCATCATCTTCCATTTTTGAAATTATATTAGGTATATAAGGTGAAGAGAATTTATTGGCAAAGTATACTTTATATTCATCTTCTACAGATTCCCTTAAAAGTTCAACTTCTTTAAGTGTTATCTCTTGAAGGGGTGAACCATCAATGCGAAGATAATTTTTTAAAAGTAGATTAATTTCTTCGTCGTTAGGACGAACTCCTTTTCTAATATTTGTGAAAAATTTTGCTATACCCTCAAATGTGTATTCTTCGGGTGTTCCATATGTCATTACTAAAATAGCTTTGTTCATTTTTTAACCTCTCAAAATAGTCTAGTCATGTATAATTATATCATTTTTTGTACTAAAACACACGTATTATTAATCTATTACAGATAATTATTGTTAATTATAAACTAGTACTGTGTAAATAATTTTAAAATATATATTACTCGGTAAAATAAGTGATGGAACATACTTTAAAATTTAGAAATATTATAAAAAACTATTGCAAAAGTTTATAAAAAGTAATAATATAAAAGTTAACTTAAAAGTATACTAATTAGAGATTTTAAGAATCTCTAACTAGCTGAGGTGAAAAGGAGGAAATACTTTAATGAAAAAGAAAATAGTAGGTATGTTAACTTTTATTGCGGCAGTTGGTGGAGTTATATATATGAAAAATAATCCTAAATACAAGGAAATTGTTAGAAATGTAAAGACAGCGGATGCACGTGGTTTTTATGAAAAAATAATTTTAGAAAAAGACAAACTGGCCTTTACTGCAAAAGCAAAAATTAAAGATTATAAAATTGACTATGAGAGTATTAGAAATGTCGGAGAGAAAATTTATGCACGTTTAATAGTGAATAATGATGAAAAATTGAATATTGATACGGTACTTAATGAAAAAAATAAAAATGTAGAAGAAGTATCACATTCAGAAAAACTTGATGAATTATTAAATAAGTAACTTAGTAGATATTTCCTAGGAAATAAAAAAAGAATCCTCCATTACAGTAAGGTGATGTAATGGAGGATTTTTCATGGTTAAATTAATTAGTATCTAGTATTATGCAAAACGGCTACGAATACTAGTCGGTATTGATTTATAAACACTCTTAGTGACGAAGAATAAGAATGTTACTAAAGCACCTTTTAGTAGGTTGAATGGTACGATACCAACAGCTACGATTGTTTTTACATTAGTCACGATATCCGCTAAGTTCATAATATATCCATAAGCTGGAAGTAATACGAAGTAGTTAAGAAGTGACATGAATAATGTTATTGCCAGTGTTCCTAAGATTCCACCGATAATAGTCTTAACAGTACCTTTTTTATAGAAAAGAACGATGATACTGATAAAAGTAAATTCTACCACGATATTAGCGATTGATCCGATTGGTTCATGTGATAATAGAGCGAAGTGTAGGAAGTTTTTTAAGAATGACACTAAAAGTGCATCTTTATAACCTAATAATAACAACGCCATAAATAGCGGTATGAATGTAAAATCAAATTTTAGAAATGGTGGCAAGAATGGCACAGCAAAACTAAAAAAAGATAGAAGTAGAGCAATAACTGCAAGCATCCCACTTAAAACTAGTGAGTGAACATTTTTTTTATACATTTAAAACCTCTTTCCTATCTTCATAGGCAATAAAATAGCCGCAATATTATTTTTGAAAAGGTGTATTTTAAATCTATAATTAGAAATAAAAAACACCACTTTAAAAACATTAAAGCGGGACTGAAAGGTATGAAAAATAAGCATTACACTGTACTTGGTACAACAAAAATACATACGTAATAGACTGCATGTGTAAGTTTATTTATTCTATATCTTCTATCATCCAGACTGTACTGTCGGTTTTGGAATTTCACCAAATCAGCTTTCGCTCGCGGACTTTAACCGCCGGTCGGGAATTTCACCCTGCCCCGAAGATAATTAAATTTATTATTTATAAGTTTATTATAAACTGAAGTTTCTAAGTTGTAAAGAGAAAAGGTTTAACTTTTTAAAAAATGATGGGAGCAACTCTGTTAAGTTGAGTTATTCCCATCAGATATATTATTTAGTTATTATTCTACTGTTACTGATTTAGCTAAGTTACGTGGTTTATCCACATCTAGACCTTTAGTGTAAGCTGCGTAGTATGCGAATAATTGTGTAACTACGATACTTGCGATTGGAGCAAGATCTTCGTTTACGTTAGGGATTGCGTAGTCACCTTCGCGTGCTAATTTTTCTAATGTAATAATAAGAGTATTAGCACCACGGCTAGCTACTTCACTTACGTTACTACGTGTATTTAAGTCTAGTTTAGCATTTGTGATAAGAGCTACTACAGGTGTTCTTTCTTCGATAAGGGCGATTGTACCGTGTTTTAATTCTCCTCCGGCAAATCCTTCTGTTTGAATGTAAGAAACTTCTTTAAGTTTTAAAGCTGCTTCACATGCACTATAGTAGTCGATTCCACGTCCAATATAGAATGCATTGCGTTCTGAGAATAAGTTTTTAGCTAAGTCTTTGATAGTTTTTGTATCATCTAAGATTGATTCAATTGCAGAAGTAATTACTGATAACTCTTGCTCGATATCAAATTTAGGTTGTCTTGAAAGTTGTTTTGCTACTTCGTAAGCTAGTATGCTTAGTGTTGCGATTTGAGCAGTATATGCTTTAGTAGAAGCAACGGCGATTTCAACACCTGCGTGAAGTAATAATGTATAGTCACATTCACGAGATAGAGTTGAAGCATCGACGTTTGTAAGTACTAAGAATTTGTAATCTTCATTCACGCTACGTAATTTTGTAAGTACTGCACGAAGGTCAGCTGTTTCTCCTGATTGAGAAAGGAAGATGAACATCGGTTTTTTAGATAATAATGGTACGTTGTAAGCAAATTCTGATGCTAAGTGTACTTCTGTAGGAATACCAGCCCATTTTTCAAAGTAGTTTCTTCCTACTAGACCAGCATTGTAACTCGTACCACATCCGATAATATATAATCTATCCGCATCTTTTACGTTGTTGATAATTTCGCTATCAATATTAACATTATGTCCATCGAAGTAGTGAGAGATGATGTTACGCATAGTTCCTACTTGTTCATGTATTTCTTTAATCATGTAATGTTCATGGATACCTTTATCGATTTCTCCAGCGTTTAAGTTAGTTGAGAAACTTTCACGCTCTACAACATTATCTTCTTTATCTTCGATAGTTACGCTATCTTTCTTCACGATAACAAATTCACCATCGTTAATTTCTAAGAAGTTGTTAGTGTACTTAATCATTGCTAAAGCATCACTACCAACATAGTTTTTATTTTCTTCTCCTAGTCCGATAAGAAGTGGACTTTTATTTTTTGCAACATATAATGTGTCTTTATCTTCTGTATCGATTAAACAAAGTGCATAAGAACCTTGAAGTTTAGATACAGCTTTTTTAAAAGCTTCTTTAGTATCAAGACCACGATCGCTATAAACTTGTACTAATTGAACGATAACTTCAGTATCAGTTTCAGAAACAAGTTCTACACCTTTGAAAAATCTTTCTTTAAGTTCTTGGAAGTTCTCGATAACTCCATTGTGAACTAAAATAAAACGTTTGTTGAAGCTTTGATGAGGGTGAGAGTTAGTTGTATTTACTCCACCGTGAGTAGCCCAACGTGTATGACCGATACCTAATTCTAGGTGAAGATCCCCAGGGATTAGGGCTTCTAGATTTTTAATACGACCTACAGACTTAGTAACGCTAGCTTCTCCATTAACAACACCAGCAATACCAGCTGAGTCGTATCCACGATACTCAAGGCTGCTAAGTCCATCGATTAAAAATTTAACTCCATTTGCTTCTCCAACAAATCCTACAATTCCACACATATTAAAAATTCCTCGCTTTTCTCTTTAATTTATTTTTATAGAAAGTACTATAAAAGTTTATATATTTGTGCTCAAAAATATTATACTTCAGTTAATTTATTATATTACATTAAGTTTATGTAAACCTTAAAAGAAGACATAATGAGCATGTAGAGAGGTGATAATGATTTTGAAGGGTTTTAAAATTCAATATTGCGTTCCTTAACTACTGCATACGTTGTAGCTATGAGTTAATCGTTAGGTTTCTTGAATCAAAAAGATGATAAGAAACCTTATCGAGTAACTTAGACAACAGCTACTCAAAATATAAGGAATGAAATGACGAAATATTTTGCTAGTAGCCACTGTAAGTATCTTGTCGTCACTGTGTTCCTAAAGATACTAAGGTACACCCCAGCAGTAGCAACTAAAGTTTTTATCGTCATTCTTCCTTAAAAACTAAGTTGCTGTTGCATACGCTATATCTAAATATTTCGTCGTCTCTTCGTTCCTAGAAACATTAAGATCTACCCCATTGTACATTATCTAACGAAATTCTCTGGTTCCGAAAAAGCATCCGCCGAATTTTCGATAACTTTTTTCCTCGTCAACTAAATTCAATTTAACCTTTAGAACTTAGTTCGGGCGCTATAATTATAAATTCAAATTACCTCCTAATATTTTAGTCGTACACATTATTATACTAGATGAAAGGAGTGTTGTAAACTGAAAGGATATATTTACATAAACTCAGATATTAAAATAAAGTATATGAAAATTTAACCTTAATTTTTAAATTATAAAAATATAAAATTGATTAATAAAAAACCTACTTACTTTTTTGAGTAAGTAGGTAATATTATTATTGTTGAGTAGCAGTGTTTACCTCTTTGGCATTTTTCACCTCATCAGGTAGGTTGATTTCTTTTACATTGTTTACGTTAGAGTACTTAATATTTTGTTTAACTTTCATTGTAGTTGGAGTTGAAGTGTTTTTAGTTGCAAGCTCCATAGTTACTTCATTATTAACAGGTATGAAATCTTTAGTAGTTACAAGTTTAATTGAAACATTTTTGAAGTCAACATTATTGAACGCTTCAGTATTTACTTCATTTCCAGAAGACGCATTAGCAATAGCAACCATAAGTTCTTTAAACTGATCTCCACTTCCAGTATACGTTAGAACATAATTTCCGTTTTCTTCAGTTTTCTTGAAGTCTTTAGCAATTTTCTTGTAGAACTCTAATATTTGTTCTGAGTTTGCTATTTTTTTAAGTCCTTCAAATTGAGCAGTTATGTTGTTATTTGAACTTTTAACCCATTCATCTTGACCAGTTGATTTAGCATATGCAGTACCGTCTTTAATGTAAAGATCTAAAGTTTGAGTTTGACCTTGGGCTTTAACATCAGTAGTTGCTTTCATAGTTAGTGGGTCGATAATTAATGAACCAGTTACAGTATTTTCAACTGTTTGAGTTTGTTCACCAACTAAAATTTCAGAGCTGTTTGTTGCTACGAAATCTGTACTTTTTATGTTTTTAGATGATTCTACTGATTTATTAACGATTTGCTCTACAGAAGCTCCTGTGCCACAAGCAGCAAGGGTAACTGAAAGAATAACTGTTGCAACAAGTAATAGATATTTTTTTAATGATTTTGTCATGAGTTTCTCCTTAACGTTAATGAAAATAGATTATTTTAAGTATAAAAAAATCTATTTTTATAAATTTTAATTTTATAGGATTATTCTATCATAATATAACTTATATTACTACATTATAGGTTCATTTTTTAGATATCTGTAATAAATAATATAGGTTATAAATTAAGAAGAATATTTTTATCTAATATTTTTTATGAAAATAATAAAAAATCTATTGACTTATATCAATGATGGATATATAATTATATCAAATATAGATATATCGGTGATTGATATAGATAAGGAATATCTCTAATTAAGTTAGGAGGGATAAAATGGCAAAGTTAAGCCCTTATGAAACGGGCGAATTAACGGATAGTATATTTTTTACGCTTCTAGTTTTAACAGAACCTATTCATGGTTATTTAATAATGCAAAAGGTAGCAGAAATTACTGATAATAATATTATTATCGGACCTGCGACAATGTACACGACTCTAGGAAAAATGGTTTCTGTAGGTTGGATTGAAGATAAAGAAATCGATAATTCGAAAAAAGAATATCATATTACTTCAAAAGGCATGGAAGTTTTGGAGAAAAATTTAAAACTTCGACAGTTTCTACTAGATGTGGCTAAGAAGTTTATAGGTGGTGGAAGTGATGAGTAATTATAAGGTGATACATACATTCGCCTTAACAAATAAGAGACTCATGAAAAAATTAGAAAGATATAGTGCTAAGGGGTGGCATTTTAAAAAGTTTCTGGGGTTCTTAATTTTATTAGAAAAAGGAGAAAGAACCGATTACAAATACGAACTGGTATATGATAAAAAGTTCGATGCTGAACGTGAAGACTTTTATAAGTTTAACGGTTGGGAAGTAGTTAGAAATGGTATTTTTTGGCAGATACTACGGGGCGAGGCTTCAGCAACTACACTATATACAGATAATTTGAGTGAAGAGTACATGTGGCTATATAGACTAAGATTTAATGGAAAAATCATGTTAGGATGCTTTCTTATAGCTTTGGTGGCGCACATAATAAATGAATTTTTAATGGCATCTGAAGTAATAGATTTTATTTTAGGAATGTTTTTTGGATTTGGTCTAGGACTAGGTGCTGTAAATATAGCGTTCTTTATAAAATATTTATTTTTAAAGAGAAGAAAGGATTGAATTTATGAAGTATAAATATGTTCCGGTATTTATAAGCTATGATAAAGTAGCGGATAAAATGAATCATCTTGCTGCTCAGGGATATGAATACGATAAAGAGGCTATAGTGGCAATTAGAATGAAGAAAGTCTCAGAAACTAGCGATAAGCAATATAAGTTTATCTTTGATAAAAACTTTACACCAGAGATAGAAGAGTATTATAAAGTAAGTGGCTGGAAGCTTTATAAGTTTCAAGTTTATAATTTGTTTAGACTTGCTGAAGGAACTTCGAGTTCTTATCCGATATATACTGATACCGAGACGGAATTAGAAATTGTTAAATATAGATTGTTAAGATTTATAGTTTTATTTATTTTAATAAATATAATAGGGGTATTGTATTTTACTAATATTAAATGGATAATTAATAGTGGAATACCTGATGTGTTAGCCATGTTAATAGGTGGATTAATAGGTGGTATATTTGGTTACTGTATAGGAGGACTTGGAATGTTTATACCGAAATATTTCAAGTTAACAAAAGAAATAAAAAATAATGATTAATAAAAAAGGGATATAACTTTAAAAAAGTTAGGAAATGAGGTAAGGGCTATGATTTTAGAATTTAAAAATGTGGAGAAAAGTTTTGGTAATAAAAAGGTTCTTAAGGGTGTTAGCTTCACAGCGAAAAGTGGAGTGGCTAACGGATATCTAGGAAGAAATGGTAGTGGTAAGACAACAAGTTTTAGAATTCTGTTAGATATATTCAAGCCGGACAAAGGGGAGATTTTACTAGACGGAAAACCTCTAGATCACAGTAAGGTGAAAATTGGCTACCTTCCAGAAGAACGCGGAATGTACGATGGTGTTGGACTTGTAGATCAACTTACATACTTCGGAATGTTAAAAGGTATGAAGAAGAAAGCAGCACAAATAGAAGCGAAAAAATGGCTAGAGTACTTCGAACTAGAGGATAATAAACAAGCACTAAAAACATTATCTAAAGGTAATGCACAAAAAATTCAAATTATTCAAAGTGTTATGAACGATCCAGATATTCTTGTTTTTGATGAGCCATTTAGTGGACTTGATCCGGTGAATGTATCTAAACTAAAAGAAATAATTACAGATTTTATCAAAAAAGATAAACTTGTTATTTTCTCATCTCACCAAATGCCAGTTGTGGAAACATTCTGTGAGGATATTAATATACTAGAAAAAGGGGAAATTACTCTAAGTGGTAATCTAGATTACATTAAAAAACAATTAGGACATGGGAAAATGATTTTGAGTGTTAGTGGTTTTGCGAAAGAGGAACTGCTTGCTAATCTTAAGTCTATACCATTAGGTATTGAATATTCATTAGTACCAGAGGGAGTGCTCCTTGATTTTAAAGAAGAGGGAGCTAAAAAAGAATTATTAGCAAAACTTGCAGGAAGTAGTTTTAATATAGAAGAATTTAAACTTTATAAACCTTCGTTAGAAGATATTTTCAAAGAACAGGTAGGTAAGTAATTATGAAAAATTTTAGTACAGTATTTAATTTTGAGTTTAAACAATTTTTTGCGAAAAAAGCGACGAAAGTTATTATGGCAATCTATTTTATTTTAGCTATAGGTATAACATTTGTTCCATCAATCGCTAACAGTAATCTTTTCAAAGGTGAGAGCAATGATAATTTTACACGTAGTGCATATGTAGTAAAAGATGTGAGTGTTCAACTAGATGATTTGAAAGAAGCTAAAAAATACGATAGTAAAGAGGCTCTAGAAAAAGATATTAAAGCTAAAAAATTAGATGAGGGTATTGTTTTAACTAAAGATAGTTATGAATATTTATCTAAACAATCTATCTTTAGTAAAGGTAGTAGTGAATTTAAAGAAGCTTTTGGAAAAAATGTAGAAAAATTAGTTTATAAACAAAATGGTTTAGATTACGATAAAGTAACTAACGTAAAAACACATCTTCCACAACCTGTACCTGTAAACGTAAGTGGAGATTCTGATATGCAGACGCAAGCAATCAATGTAGCAGTAGTTTATGTTCTTACATTTGTAGTTTATATGACAGTAATCCAATTTGGTAGTGTAGTTGCAATGAATGTTGTTAAGGAAAAAAGTAACCGTGCTATGGAGTTATTAGTAGTTACTGTAAGTCCGAGAATGTTAATTTTAGGAAAAGTACTAGCTTTATCGGTTGCGGTACTTATTCAAATGGGCTTAATTATTGGTGGATTATTCGCCGGGCTAAAAATCAATGGTTCTAAATATAGTGATAACATCAAACATATTATAGAAAATGTGGACTTAAAAGTTCTTGGTGTAGGGTTAGTATTTGCATTAACTGGATTTGTGATGTTTATGTTTATGTATGCGGCATTCGCTTCATTAGTTAGTAAGATTGAAGATGTTAACGGAGCCATAACTTTACCGATGTTAACGTTTATGGGTGCGTTTTTCGTGAACTATTATATTATGGGTTCAACAGGGGACACTAAACTTGCAGAGATTTTATCATATGTTCCATTTACATCATATTTTGTAATGTTTACGCGTTATGCAATAAGCCACGTTTCTATACAAGAATTAGGATTATCTTATGGTATATTAGCTGTAACTACATTACTTGTAGCATTTGCAAGTGTTAGAGTATATAGATTAGCAACATTAAGATATGGTCAAAAATTAAACTTTTTCAAATTATTATTTGGGAAATAGAAAAATTACTGAAGAGAAGACGCAAAAAATTAAAATTTTGAGTCTTTTCTTTTTTATTTTTGTTGCATAAAAGGTTATAATTAAGTATAAAAAATTCTGTGAAATAAGGAGATTATTTAATGAGTGAACTGAAAAGAACGATAGGCTTTATGCCAGCTTTTATGACTGTAATAGGTTCGGTAATAGGTGCAGGGGTATTCTTTAAGGCAGCTGTAATTTATAAGACGACAGGTACGATGAGTTTAGGGCTACTAGCTTGGATACTTGCTGGTATTATTACTATCTGTGCAGGTCTTACCGTTGCAGAACTTGCGGCATCTATTCCTGAAGTTGGAGGGATGGTCGTTTGGATAGAAAGAACTTATGGAAAAACAGCAGCATTCTTATTAGGATGGGCGCAGTCGGTGATTTATTTTCCTGCGATGATAGCGGCTCTTGCTGTTATCTTCTCTACACAAGTTTTAAATTTACTAAATTTAGATAAGACTTGGCATCTTCCTATAGCTTTTGCTGCGGCAGCATCATTAATGTTTTTAAACTTTTTAGGTGGAAAAATTGGAGGAACGATTCAGACTGTAGCCACTATTTGTAAATTGATACCATTAATAGTAATTATTGCATTTGGATTATTTCAAACTGACTCACAACCGTTACAATTATTCCCTATAGAAGCGGGGAAAGATATTTCATTTGCTAGTGGACTAGGTGGAGCTTTACTTGCTGCGATGTTTGCCTATGAAGGTTGGACGAACGTAGGAAGTATGGCAGGTGAGATGAAAAATCCTAAAAAAGATTTACCAAGAGCAATTTTCCTAGGGCTTGCAGTCGTTATGATTGTATATGTACTTATAAATGTAGCTTATCTTATGACTTTACCATTAGATCATGTTGCAGGTAATCAAACTGTAGCCAGTGAAGTAGCTGCGAAGTTATTTGGTGGTATTGGTGGTAAAATTATTACGATTGGAATACTTGTTAGTGTATATGGAGCGATTAATGGATTCTCAATGGCTGGGATTCGAGTTCCTTATGCGATGGCGAAAAGTGAACAGATTCCATTTAAAAATGTATGGACGAAGTTGAATAAAGGTGCTGTACCAGTAAATGCAGGATTATTACTTTTAGTAATAGCATTCTTAATGATGTTAACAGGTAGTTTTGATATGTTAACTGACCTATTAGTATTTGTAATGTGGTTCTTCTACACAGCAACATTCCTTGCAGTAATTATACTACGTAAAAAAGAACCGAAATTAGAAAGACCATATAGAGTACCTCTATACCCAATAGCTGTCTCTTATACACATCTGACGCTGCCGACGATATGCAGTGTGT
>CAMYEU010000018.1 GCA_947254465.1 uncultured Gemella sp.
GGAGATGTGTATAAGAGACAGTAACAAAGACGATGCTAAAGTTCAAGCAGTTAAAAAAGCATTAGCAAGTGAAAAAGTTAAAGATTATATTAACAAAGAACTTAAACCAAAAGGACACGCTACTCCAGCGTTCTAATATAAATTAAAATACTTGGTAACAATTGTTTACCAAGTATTTTTTTATCTCAATTATTATTCCTGATTTCTCTTAAATAATATAACTATTAGTATTACAACGCATACATAGCAATTATTCTTTTCTTTCGGAGACCCCACCTCCTCTACCAACTTAAGTTATTAATAAAGCAATCCTCCAACTTATAATGATCAACCGAAGGGTAATGGAAAGATTTACAATAATATGATATAATAACGCTATACTAATGAGTAAAAAATGAGAAGGAGATACAAATGAATTTTCCTGAAGAAATAAAAAAAATTAGACAACGTTCATTCCTCACACAGCAGGACTTTGCAAAGAAAATCGGTGTAGCATTTTCCTCTGTGAACCGTTGGGAAACTGGACGCGCCAAACCAAACTTAAAAGCGATGAAAAATATTAATACATTTTGCTTAAATAATAATATTCCTTATGAAACTATTGAGGAAGCTTGGCTTAATTACAAAATAGAGAAATAAAGGAGCAATATTTCCATGACAGATAAAGAATTGAAAGATTTAAAAGACACCCTATGGCACTCTGCTGATGTTCTTCGTGCAAGTGCACATTTAGCTGCAAATAAATATGGTCAACCTATTCTTGGGCTAATCTTCCTTAGATATGCAGATATTTTATATAAACAACACAAAGAAGATATTAAAGATGAATACAATCGTTTAAAAGGTGGACGTATGGAAAAATCCATGAAAGAAATTTCTATCGAGAAGTGTGGATTCTATCTACCTGAATGTGCTTATTACGACTTCATCAATGATGCACCTGACGATGCAAACAAAGCTATTCTTGTAAAGAAAGCTATGGAAGCCATTGAGGATGAAAATCCTAAAATGAATGGTGTTCTTCCAAAAGAAGTATACGCACAACTTGTCCCAAATGAAGAACCTGAACTTCTTTCTAATATTGTACGTATTTTTAAAGATATTCCTGAAAATAGCACCATTGATATTTTCGGTGAAATTTATGAATATTTCTTAGGTAACTTTGCACTTGCAGAAGGTAAGGATGGAGGTACATTCTACACGCCTGCAACTGTTGTAAGGTATATGGTAGAAGTATTAAATCCTCAACCAGGCGAAAAAAAATTCTTAGATCCAGCATGTGGATCTGGAGGGATGTTTGTCCAGGCTGCAAGATACATGCATAATCACAATGCCAGCGAAAGTGAACAGATGAAGTTCCGTTGCTATGGTGTTGAAAAGGAACCTGATACAGTAAAACTAGCAAAAATGAATCTTCTTCTTAATAATATTCGTGGTGAGATTACACAAGCTAACTCATTCTATTCTGATCCATACAATGCATTTGGACAATTTGACTACGTAATGGCAAATCCACCGTTTAATGTTGACGAGGTTGTGGTTGAGAAAGTTTCTGACGATGCACGTTTCTATACATACGGAGTCCCAAGAAATAAGAGTAAATCGACAAAGAAAAAATCTGATAAGAAAGAAACCGTACCAAACGCTAACTACTTGTGGATTGGTTACTTTGCCGCTGCATTAAATGAGCATGGTAAAGCAGCACTTGTTATGGCTAATTCTGCTTCAGATGCTTCAGGTTCAGAATATGAAATTAGAAAGAAAATGATTGAAGAAGGTATTATCTCACAGATGGTGACTCTTCCTTCTAATATGTTTTCATCAGTTACACTTCCAGCAACCCTTTGGTTCTTTGATAAGCAAAAACCAAATACTGAGAAGAAAAATGAAATCTTATTTATTGATGCTAGAAATATATTTACTCAGATTGACCGTGCTCATAGAAAATTCTCTGAGGAGCAAATTAAAAATCTTGGTGTCATAACAAAATTATATCACGGCGATACAGAAGCATTTAATGATTTAATTAATGAATATAAAACAGAGCTTGCAAACGCCTCAGAATCTTCTGATAACAAAGAAATTCTAACTAAAGATTATTGGCAAACTCAGATTGACTGGTTAACAGAAAGATTCCCAGATGGCGTATATACCGATGTTATTGGTCTTTGCAAGGCAGCGCCACTGGATGGCGAAGACGGAATTATTGATCAAGACTATTCCCTTAATGCAGGACGTTATGTAGGCGTGGTTATAGAAGATGATGGCTTAACACAGGAAGAGTTTAAAGAAGAGATGCTTTCCCTTAATTCTGAATTTACTTCTTTGAGTGCTGAGGCAAGAGATCTTGAAGAACTCATCGCAAATAATCTGAAAGAATTGTTGGGTGAGTGATATGGAGTATGTTAAATTTAGCAAATTTATTATTTCAACACAGTATGGATATACAGCGGAAGAAACGTCATTGGTGGAAGGAGATGCAAAATACCTAAGAATTACAGATATTGTTCCATATTTTGTAAATAAGAAACAAGTTCCGTTTTGTAAAATTGATGATAATAAGAAAAAAAAATATTTAATAAGTGAAAATGATTTGTTAATAGCGAGAACTGGAGCTACAACAGGATATAATCTTGTTGTTGATGAGTCTTATAAAAACTTTGTTTTTGCGTCATATTTGATTAGGTTTAATTATAATAAAAATGAATTATACCCATTGTATTTAAAATATGTTTTAAAGAGTCAACAATGGTACGGTTTTGTAAATAATTTTATAAGCGGTTCAGCTCAACCTGGAATGAATGCAAAGGTATTTGGAAAATTTCAAATTCCATTTTTTAATTATGATATTCAAAAGAGAATATCTAATATACTAAGTACTTATGATAAGCTTATTGACAACAACAATAAGCGAATTAAATTGTTAGAGCAAATGGCAGAGAATCTCTATAAGGAATGGTTTGTAAGATTTCGCTTTCCTGGATATGAGAATGTGGAATTAGAGGAACAAAAGCCTAGAGGTTGGCAAGTTGGCACTAAAGAGAAAATACACTTTATACCTACTATCTTCAAATATGATAAATTTAAAAATATCGGAAGTTTTGTAAGAGGAAAGAATATCACTGCAAAACAGATGATTGAAGGTGATATTCCTGTAATTTCGGCAGGGTTACAACCTTCTGGATACCATAATGAAGCTAACATATATGGTATAAGCCTTACAATCAGTGCTTCTGGTGCTAATGCTGGATATCTTCAATATCATATGAATGATATTTGGGCTGCAGATTGTTCATGCTATCAAGACGATACAAAAATTTGGTTTGTATATAATACTCTTAAATATTTACAACCAGTTATTAGTAACTTACAATGTGGGGCTGCTCAACCACATGTATATCCTAAAAACATCAATAAACTCTTTGTTTTAGTACCTACAGAAGAATTGATTTATAAATATAATGATTTTGTTAAGACATATTATGAAGAAATCAAAATACTTAATCAGCACAATCAAATACTTACAAAACAACGAGATTTACTTTTACCACGTTTAATGAGTGGAAAACTTGAAGTGTAAGGAGGTGTTCCTATGCGGAACTTTATATCTGAAGACAATATAGAACAGGCTATACTTGAAAAATTAAAAGCTGATCCCTTTAACTATGATATCCTCATTTGTAATGCTGACCCTAGCAAACGTGACGATTTGAATGATGGTACAGGAAGGTCTTCTAAGAAAGAATGTATTCTTCCTGATATTATGCTACATTCTCTCATACGTATCAATCCTACTATCCCTGAAGACAAAATTAAGGAAATAGTAAAGACCTTGAGACAGAACTACACTGGTACGGATATTATTGATACCAACTATAAAATATACAAACAAATTCGAAATAACATAAAAATTATAGTTCGAAGAAATGGAAAAGAAGACTTTGATTTTGTAAAACTCATTGACTTTGAGAATCCTGAAAACAACACTTTCACAGTTGTTTCTCAGATGTGGATTCAAGGAAAGGTCTATTATCGCAGACCGGATATTCTTATCTTTGTAAACGGGATGCCTCTTGTGTTTATAGAACTAAAGAATAGCATTGTTAAGATTGAAGAAGCATATAACAAAAATTTAAAAGATTATATACGAGACATTCCAAATTTATTTGCATTCAATCAAATTTGTGTTCTATCAAACGGACTAGAAACTAAACTAGGCGCATTCAATGCAACCTATGACTACTTTTTTGAATGGCTTAAAGTTGATAGTGAAAAAGAAATACTGGATCGAGAAGCTATTTACTCTTCAGAAACTATAAAAGATAGTTCTGTAAGATATTTTGTGGATGGTCTACTAAACAAAGATAGATTGATTGACTATCTAGAAAACTTTATTCTGTTTGAAAATCAGCGAATAAAAATTATTGCTAAAAACCATCAGTACTTAGGGGTAAATAATCTGATGAAATCAGTGGAAAACAGAAAAGAATTGAATGGTAAACTAGGGGTATTCTGGCATACACAAGGCTCTGGTAAATCCTACTCTATGGTCATGTTTGCCCGTAAGGTTAAACGTAAGGTAGCCGGTAATTTTTCATTCCTTATTATCACAGACCGTGAAGATCTGGACACACAGATTCATAAGAACTTTATGCGTACAGAAGTTATCGGTTCTAAAGAAGAGTGTCAACCAAAGGACAGCAAGCAACTACGTGAATTTTTAACTACCAACAAATCATTTATCTTCACACTGATTCATAAGTTCAGATATGATACGACAAAAAAATATCCTGTACTTTCTAAACGTGATGATATTATTGTCCTTGTTGATGAGGCACATAGAACACAGTATAAAGATTTAGCTGAGAACATGAGAACTGCACTTCCTAATGCAAATTTTATTGCATTTACAGGAACCCCCCTTCTTGGTACAAAGCGTCTTACTAATCAATGGTTTGGTGATTATGTATCAGAGTATAACTTTGCACAGTCTGTTGAAGATGGTTCTACTGTTCCATTGTTCTATTCAAGAAGAGTTCCTGAGGTAGGTCTTGAAAATAATTTTCTTGATGATGACGTTGTGAAAATTATTGAAGAAGAAAACCTGAATGATGATGAAGCACGTCTATTGGAGAATGCGTCCTCTCGTATTTTAGAAGTTATCAAGCGTGAAGATAGGCTTGATAAGGTGGCACAGGATATTGCATATCACTTTCCAAGACGAGGATTTCTTGGAAAAGGAATAGTGGTATCAGTGGACAAATATACAGCTGTTAAAATGTATGACAAAGTTCAACATTACTGGGCTATTGAAAAACAAAATATTATGAAACAGAGAAATAACGCCTCTACAAGAGAAGAGCGTGATCAGCTTACTCATATTCTTTCATATATGAATAAAGTGGAAATGGCTGTTATCATTTCCGAAGAGAACGATGAAGAAACTAAATTTACTAAGCAAGGATTGAAAATATCAGACCATCGTGAAAAAATGAAAAAAATCACTCCAGACGGGAGAGATATTGAGGACAGATTCAAAGACCCTAATGATTCTCTACAACTAGTATTTGTGTGCGCAATGTGGTTAACAGGATTTGATGTGAAGAACCTTTCTACACTCTATCTTGATAAGCCGATGAAAGGTCATACATTAATGCAAGCTATAGCTCGTGCTAACAGAGTATATCCTGGTAAACCTGCAGGAATAATCGTTGATTATGTTAATGTCTTTAAATATATGAAGAAGGCATTAACGGAATATGCTACAGGTAATGACGGAACAGAGTTCCCAGCAAAAGATATTGATCAGCTAATTGGATATATTGATGGTACAATTTCTGAGGCAGATACTTTCCTGTTATCATTAGACATTGATCTAAATAAAATAATTGAAGATTCAAATACTCTAGATAAGTTGGATGCTTTAAGAAGTGCTTATGATACTATTATTGCTAAAGATGACAATAAAGAAAAATTCAAGGTTATTCTTAATACGTTAACAAATCTCTATGAAGCATCAAAACCTGAAATCTTCGAAAAAAACTGGAGTAATGATAAATTTGCACCACTTACATATTTGCACGGACTACTCTATCACATTATCGATGATGAAAAAGTAGCTCGTGCCAGACAAAAAATGAATCAAATTTTAGATGGTAGTGTTACAGCAAATCAAAATTTCATTAATTATGTTCGAGAAGAATCTGCTCGTTTCACAATAAAAGGAACAAAGGCTATCGATCTATCCAAGGTAGACGTTGAACAGCTAAGAAAAGAAATAAAGACAGCTAAGTATAAGTCTATTCAAATTAATGACTTGAAAGAATACTTAGAACAAGCGTTAAAACAAATGATTAATAGAAACCGTACGAGAACAAAATTTTCTGAACGTTTCAAACGTATTATTGATTCCTATAATGCTGGTGGAACTGAAAATGAAGATTATTATGAACAACTTGTAAAACTCCTTGAAGAACTTCGTAAAGAGGATAATCGTGCCAATAAAGAAGGCCTTGCTGAAGCAGAACTAGAAATTTATGATTTACTAATCGCTGGTAAGAAGTTAACACAGGCTGATGAGCAAAAGGTAAAACTTTCTGCAAAAAATCTCTATAAGAAATTAAAAGATAATCGAGGAAGCCTTCTTGTAGTAGATTGGTACAAGGATGAGCAACCACGTGCAAGACTGAAGCATGAAGTAGAGCTATCTTTAAACGACGATTTACCTGAAAGCTATGATAAAGCTGCATTTGATTCCAAAGTATCCTTGCTCATGAATCACTTTGTTGATATGGCGGTACAAGGATACGGCTGGATCGGTATCAGATAACAAAGACAATTCTAAAGTTCAAGCTGTTAAAAAAGAATTAGCTAGTGAAAAAGTTAAAGATTACATCAACAAAGAACTTAAACCAAAAGGACACACTACTCCAGCGTTCTAACATAAATAAAAATACTTGGTAGACATTGTTTACCAAGTATTTTTTATCTTACTATACCTTTATAACTGACCCTAATCACTCAGGTTAACAGTGTTCTATTAATTATATTTTTATTGCCCTCAAATCCCTATAGACGTTCTCCTGAATGCGCAAAAAACAATATTTAATAACGTACTAGTATCTATATATAGATATTCATAAAAAAAGAAACTGACTTTACGTCAATTTCTTTTTTTTTATATTCTTATTTGTGTAATTCTTTTTCGAAAGCTTCTCTAACTTGTCCTACTGAGAATCCGATGATTACTTGGATAGCTTTACCGTTACGAGCAACTCCTAGAGCTCCAGAACGTTTTAAGAATTCATCATCTTTAACTAGGCTTTCGTCTTTAACGTTAACACGTAATCTTGTTACACAGTTAGTAACGTCTACGATGTTATCTTTACCACCTAAACCTTCAAGAATGATAAGAGCTTGATCATCATGAGTAGCTGCATCATCTTTAACTTCTGGTTTAGCTGCTTCTTTACCTTTTTCACGGTACTCTTGTTTAGAGTAAAGTTTTGTTTCAGCATCATCTGCTTCACGTCCAGGTGTGTTTAATTGGAATTTAAGGATTAAGAATCTAAATACGAAGAAGTAGATTACTGAGAATACTAATCCAATTGCGATTTGAACGAATACTTGAGATGAGTGGTTTTTGAACATTGGTAACCAGTTAAGAGCTAAGAAGTCAATTAATCCACTTCCGAAGTTACCTACAACTCCAAATTGGTACATAGTTGCTGACATTAATGCACCTAATACTGCGTGAGTAGCGAATAACATTGGTGCTGCGAATAAGAATGTGAACTCGATTGGTTCAGTGATTCCTGTTAAGAAACCAGTAAGTGCAGCTGGAACTAATAACCCTGCTACAACTTTTTTCTTGCTGTCTTTAGCTGTTACGTACATAGCTAAAGCTGCTGCTGGTAAACCAAATACTTTTGAGTTACCGTGTAATGAGAATCCACCTTGTGGGAATAACTCTTTTAATGGAGTTGAGCTTTGAGAGAACTCTTGAATGTGTTGTACCCAGTAAGCTGTAATTCCGTTTTCTACTACTGCTGGTCCAAACATGAATGGTCCATAGATGAAGTGGTGTAATCCTGTTGGGATTAAAATTCTTTCTAAGAATGTATAAGTGAATACTCCCGCAACTCCAGATACTTTTAAGAATCCTTGTAAAGCAGCAATTCCTAATTGAACTTTTGGCCATAATAGAGCTGTTAAGAAAGCAGCTGGGATCATGATAAGGAAACCAACTAAGATAACAAATGTTGATCCTTGGAAAATTCCTAATAATTCAGGAAGTTTTTTATCAAAGTATTTGTTGTGAATCCATACTGAGATAGATGCAATAACAATAGAACCGATGATTGAAGTATCTAATGTGATTGCTCCAGCAATTCTTGTAATACCTGTAGGTAATTTAAGAGCTGGTGTTACATCTACTCCAAAGAATTTGAATTGAGTTAAGAATCCATTGATGAAGTAGTTATAAACCATGTAGATTAAGAACGCTTCTAATGCAGCACGACCATTTGCTTTTTTAGCAAGACCGATTGGAATACCAAGTGCGAATACTACTGGCATTTGATTGAAGATTGTCCATCCCCCTTGTTCAACTACGAACCAGAAGTTATACCAAAGAGTACCCTCTGTCGCGATGCTCCCTACTAAGTTAGGGTTTTTGAAAATTGAAGTTAATCCTACTACTAATCCGAAGAATGCGAATATAATAGAAGGCATTAACATAGCGCCACCAAAACGCTGAATTTTTTGTAACATAACATTTTCCTCCTTTTTTTATTTTTCTGCTAATGTTACTTCTAAGCCATTATGATCAGAAATTATTGGATAATTATCATCATTAAATATAACAAAACTTTCTTTTACATCCAATTTTCTATTAATAAAAACATAATCCAATTTTTTCTGACACATAGAATCTTCCCAACCACTTATATTTTTATATACGGTAACTCCCCCGTCTTTTTTCTCGGCTAATTCATATGTATCATATAATCCTTTATCAAGTATTCTTCTGTAATCATCTACTTGATGGAAATAATCCGTATTGAAATCTCCCATGAAAACTTTAAGATTTTTGTTATCTGTATAATTAATTAGGTTGCTAAGATTTTGATCTATGTCTTCCCCTTTACAAGTTGGCAAATTCATATGACAACTGTAAAATTCTACGATCTCATCATTTATTTTAAGATCAAGTTTTAAAATTTTTCTCGATTCGATAGAAGTCACAGTTTGTTGTGCCGTACAGTAAAAATCCTCTACGGCAACAACTTCACCTTTAGCTAATATTGCTAATCCTTCTTCGAATTTATCAAATCCAATATGAGAATAAGTCCAGTAGTAACTGTAACCTTCCTCTCCATATTCTCTAATTTTATCAAGTAATAATTTCCCAAAATTATCTTCCTTGATTCCATCTTGAACATCTTTGCTATTAATCAATTGATTTACTTCTTGCATGGCAACTACGTCATATTTTTTTTCTACAATCACCTTTGCTAAAATATCTAATTTTTCTAGTTGATTTTCTTCTAACCAACTGTGTACATTAATTGTTAATAGTCTCATTTAATGTTCCCCTCTTTTTTTATTTATTCCAAATATCTTCATTGTATTGAGCAATTGTACGGTCAGAAGAGAAGAATCCTGCTTTTGCAATGTTTGCGATAACTTTCTTCATCCATAGTTCGCGATTTTCGTAATCTGCTAACATTTCTTCTTTCTTAGCGTAATATTCCTCAAAGTCAATTAGTGTCATGAACCAGTCTTTGTTAAGAAGTTCGTTGTATAATCTTTCTAATCTTTCTTTATTTCCTAGTTTAACTAGATCTTCAGATACGATAAAGTCAACAACTTCTTTAACACCATCTTTTTCATAGTATTCTTTAGAAACATATCCAGCAGTTTCATAAAGTTTAATGATTTCATCACTTTCTTTACCGAAAATATAGATATTTTCACGACCAACTAGTTCGTCTATTTCTACGTTAGCTCCATCTAGTGTTCCTAGAGTTAAAGCTCCGTTTAACATAAATTTCATGTTACCAGTTCCACTTGCTTCTTTAGAAGCTAGTGAAATTTGTTCTGAAATATCAGTTGCTGGAATTAATTTTTCAGCTACACTCACGTTATAGTTTTCAACTAAGAATACGTTTAAGTATTTATTTACTTCTGGATCATTGTTAATTAATTCCGATAAACATAGAATTAAGTGAATGATATCTTGAGCTATAATGTAAGCTGGTGCCGCTTTACCACCGAAGAATACTGTGATTTTTCTTTCTGGTAATTTTCCATTTTTAATGTCTAAGTATTTTTTGATTACATATAAAGCGTTCATTTGTTGACGTTTATATTCGTGGAATCTCTTGATTTGTGTATCAATAATACTGTTTTCATCTAATTCAATACCTTGAGTTTCTTTTAGGTATTCTTTAAGAACTAGTTTATTCTCGTGTTTAATTTCTTCTAATTTAGCTGCTACTTCTTTACTATCTACAAACGCTAATAGTTTTTCTAATTTAGTTGCATCTGTTAAGTACTCATCACCAATTAGATCTTTTAAATATGCCGCTAACGGTCTGTTAGAGAACTCTAACCAACGTCTGAATGTAATACCGTTAGTTTTATTGTTAAACTTCTCTGGATATAATTCATAGAAGTGTTTTAACTCAGAGTTTTTAAGAATTTCAGTGTGTAGGTAAGCAACCCCGTTTACACTGTTAGAGAAGTGAATATCCATGTTTGCCATGTGTACTCTATCATCTTTATCGATGATTTGAATATCTTCACCTTCATATTTTTCTCTAATAACTGCATCTAATTGTTTGATGATTGTTACTAAGTGTGGTACCACTTCTTCTAAGTATGCTAATGGCCATTTTTCCAATGCCTCAGCTAAGATAGTGTGGTTTGTATATCCAGTCATTTTTTGAACGATTGTGTACGCTTCTTCAAATTCAATTCCGTGTTTTTCAGTTAGTAAACGAATTAATTCAGGAATTACCATACTTGGGTGAGTATCGTTAATTTGAACATATGCATATTCGTATAAGTCATGAACATTACTTCCTTTAGCAATTGCTTCATCTAAAATTAATTGAGCTGCATTTGATACCATGAAGTATTGTTGGTAAATACGTAGTAATTCACCATTTTTATCACTATCATCTGGATATAAGAATAATGTTAAGTTTTTCTCGATTTCAGTTTTATCGAAACTAATACCATTTTCAATGATACTGCTATCTACTGATTCGATATCGAATAAGTTTAGGTAGTTTTTAGTATCTTTTTTGTATCCTAGTACGTCAATTCTTTTTAGAGTTGAAGTTAGGTTGAAGTTTTTGAATGGTACTGTGTATTTAACATCAGTGTCTCTTAACCATGAAGAGTCTTCAATCCAGAAATTTGGCTCTGCGTGTTGTTCATTTTTAACAAATACTTGTCTGAATAATCCACAGTGGTAGTTTAATCCAACTCCATCACCATTGATTCCTAATGATGATATAGAATCGATGAAGCAAGATGCTAAACGCCCAAGACCACCGTTACCTAGTGATGGTTCTAATTCTGCTTCTTCAACATCGCTAAGACGTTTGTTAGCTGCATTTAATTCTTTTTCGATTTCTTCATAAATCCCTAAGTTAATTAGGTTGTTTGATAAAAGTTTACCAATTAAAAATTCTGCTGAAATGTAATAAACTTTCTTTTTATCAGAGTTTAAAGCTTTTTTATCAGCCTCTTCTTTTACATAATTTAATAGCTGTACATATATTTCTTTATTATCTAAATTACTTAGTTCTTTGTTTGTATTTTCTAATACATATTTACTAAATGACATTTTATACCCTCTCTCTTGAATATCTTACTGTAATATTTCTTAAAAATTCTTTTCTCTCTTCTGTTAAATCTTCTGCAACCATTCTCCACTCCCAGTTTCCTCCAACTGTTGATGGAACGTTCATTCTGCTTGTTGCATCTTTGTCTAATAAATCTTGCATTGTTACAATTGCGTAATCACTTACTGAAGAATAGATTCCTCTAATCATAGCTTCAGTGATTGTTTCATCATCACGACGGTTTAAGTATTCAGAAACTAGTTCTTTTTCTGATTCGCTTAGTTTTTCATACCACCCATTAACTACATCGTTATCATGTGTTCCTGTGTAAGCAACACTGTTTTGTGTATAATGATGTGGGCGATCTAAGTTATCTTCTCCAGGGAAAGCAAATTGAAGAATTTTCATTCCTGGATATCCAGAATCATCTAATAATTTTTCTGCTTTAGCATCGATAAATCCTAGATTTTCTGCAACGATCGGTAAATCACCTAATTGTTCTTTAATTTTTTGGAACAACTCAATTCCCGGACCAGCTTCCCAAGTTCCATTTACTGCATTTTCAGCATCTTTATCAATTTGCCAGAAATCAGAGAATCCTTTAAAGTGATCTATACGAAGTACATCATAGATTTTGAAACTTTCTTGAACTCGGTAAATCCACCATAAAAATCCTTGTTCTTTATGTTTTTCCCAATCATAGATTGGATTACCCCAAAGTTGTCCAGTAGGACTGAAGTCATCTGCAGGACATCCGGCTACATAAAGTGGTTCATTGTTTGCATCAACTTTAAATAGTTCTGGCATAGTCCACATCTCAACACTATCAGCACTTACATAAATTGGCATATCTCCAATAATTTTGATTCCTTTTTCATTAGCATATTCTTTTAATGCTAGCCATTGTTTAAAGAAGAAATATTGTGTAACTGTATAGTATCTTATGCTATCTTGAAGTTCTGTACGATATTTTTCACGAGCTGCTTCTTCACCTTTTTTAATATCTTCATCCCAGTGAATAAAGCTCTTATATCCGAAACTTTCTTTTATAGCCATATATTCTGCATAATCAGCTAACCAACTTGAGTTCTCAACTTCAAATTTTTCAATTTCAGCTAATACTACACTATTTTTACTTGTGTTAGCAACTGCTTTTTCTAAGATTGGTCTTCTTGCTTCAAACAATAATGCATAATCAACTTTTTCAGGATTTCCTCCAAAGTTAACATTTACATAATCGCTATCTTCAAGTAATCCATCTTCTTTTAATAATGAAAAATCAATTAGATTTAAATTCCCTGCTACAGCTGAAAAACTTTGATATGGTGAATCACCATAACTAGTAGTTGTAAGTGGTAAAATTTGCCAATAAGTTTGTTTTGTTTCTTCTAAAAAATCTACAAAATCATAAGCACTTTTACCAAATGTTCCTATTCCGAACTGACCTGGTAATGATGTAATGTGCATTAAAACACCACTTGAACGTCTTGTCATTATTAGTTTCCTCCGTTATTTTTTAACTTGTATTTACAAAATAAGTTATTATAACTTAACATTAATTATTATAATAAAACACTTTCATTTTGTCAACGCATTTATGTAATTCTTTTTTATTTTTTTGATAACATATACGTAAATGTATAGAATCATATTGATGATATACATATTTCTTGATTTTCACCTTTAGTACATTTATAATAATATAGATAAACTTTGAGAGGTTAATAGTAAATGAGTAAATACAAACAAGTCTATAGAGACTTAAAAGAAAAAATCGACACCCGAGTATATAAACGTAATACTGAATTACCGAGTGAAAATGAGCTAGTTAAAGAATATGGCTACTCTAAAGATACAATCAGAAAAGCTCTATCTTTATTAGAAATTAATGGTTATATTCAAAAAATTAAAGGTAAAAACTCTTTAATTCTAGGGCATGGAAGGATTAAAAACAACTATCTAGGAAATATTAAAACTTCTTCTGAATTAAATATTGACGGGAAATACGAAATTAAAACTTCCTTAGAATCTCTTTATATCATCCAAGGTGATAAAAAGATAATGAATATTTTTGGATCAAATGAAGATAATGATTTTTACAGAGTTAGTCGTAGTAGATTGATAAACGGTGAACGACTAGAATATGAAGTATCTTATTTTGATCGTAAACTTGTTCCATTTATTAACAAAGAAATAGCTGAATCTTCTATTTACAAATATTTAGAAAAGGAATTAGGCTTAAACATCACACACTCAAGACGTGAAATTTCATTTAGATATGCCACTAATGAAGAAAAACAACACATGGACTTAGGTGAATATAATATGGTCGCAGTGGTTGAAAGTATTACATATTTATCAAATGGTAATATCCTACAATATGGAATACTAACATATAGACCAGATAAATTCACATTTGTAACTATGGCAAAAAGATAAAAACGACTCGTAAATTACGATTTTATTAGAATTTAATTTATAGAGTCGTTCTCTTTTTTGTTTTTAATTTTAAACTAACCTTACTGTTTTAGTTATAGCTTGCGCCACCATACTTAAAATATTTGAATAGTAAAATTAAATTATATAATATACACAAAAAACTGATAAAGGAAAATTATTCCTCTATCAGTTTTTATTTTATTCGAGATTATTTTAATCTTTCTTCTAATTCTGCTTTTAAGTCTTCAAATCCTGGTTTTCCAAGAAGAGCAAACATATTTTTCTTATACGCTTCTACTCCTGGTTGGTCGAATGGATTTAGACCTTGCATGTATCCAGAAATACCTACAGCTTTTTCGAAGAAGTATACTAAGTATCCGAATGTGAACTCACTCATATCAGGAAGCTCTACTACAAAGTTAGGTACACCACCATCAGTATGAGCAAGAAGAGTTCCTTCAAATGCTTTAGTATTTACAAAGTCCATAGTTTTACCAGCTAGATAGTTAAGTCCATCTAAGTTATTTTCAGCTTCTTTAAGTTCAATATCTTTATTTGGAGATTTAACTTTTAAGATAGTTTCAATTAGAATACGACGTCCTTCTTGAACATATTGTCCCATAGAGTGAAGATCAGTTGAGAAGCAAACACTTGATGGGTATAATGCTTTTCCATCTTTACCTTCAGACTCACCGTAAAGTTGTTTCCACCATTCGTTGAAGTAAACCATTGATGGTTCATAAGAAACAAGAATTTCGATTAATTTACCTTTTTGTTGTAGTACGTTACGCATTACAGCATATTGATAAGCAATGTTAGTACTTAAATCTGGTGAAGAAAGCTCATCTTGAGCTAATTTAGCTCCAGCCATCATTTTATCAATATCAATTCCACTTACAGCAATTGGAAGTAATCCTACTGCTGTAAGAACTGTGAAACGTCCACCGATATCATCCGGTACTACAAATGCTGTCTCTTATACACATCTGACGCTGCCGACGATATGCAGTGTGT
>CAMYEU010000019.1 GCA_947254465.1 uncultured Gemella sp.
ATCCTGAGATGTCTCGTGGGCTCGGAGATGTGTATAAGAGACAGACCATCAACTGGTTGTCCTAATGGATCAACTACACGTCCAATTAGTTCTTCACCTACAGGTACGTCCATTACACGTCCAGTACGGCGAACTTCGTCTCCTTCTTTAATATCAGTAGTTGGACCTAAAATTACGATACCAACATTTGTGTCTTCAAGGTTTTGAGCAAGCCCCATAACCCCTGTTTTAGTGAACTCTACAAGCTCACCACTCATTATTTCATTAAGACCGTATACACGAGCAATACCGTCCCCTACTTCTATAACTGTACCGACATCTGTTGACTTAACTTCAAACTGATAATTTTCTATTTGTGATTTTAGTAATGAACTAATTTCTTCAGCTTTAATAGCCATTTATGTCCCTCCTTGTTTCAACTTCTTCTAGATTGAAGAAATTTTTGATTTTATAGCATTTAATTTCGCCTTAATAGTAGCATCAACTACTTTATTATTATAAGTAAGTTTTAAACCACCTAGAAGACTTTCATCCACAAAATTATTAATTTCTACATTTTCTAGTTGTAACTCATTTTTAATTTTTTCTTTTAAATTTTCTAACTGTTCTTCAGTTAAAGGTGAAGCCGATTCAGCTTTAACAACAACATTTCTTGAATGTTTATTAAACAATTCAGTATATTGTTCTAGAACGAAATTAATTAATGAAATTTGCAGATTACCTGCTAAGATTTTAACAACATTCACAACATATTTATTTACTCCTGCAAATGCTGCATCAATCAAGTTAATTTTCTTTATTTTTTCTAAATTAGGGTTGTTCATCAATGTAACAAAATCAGAGTTTTCATTAACTACTTTTGCAACTTCCTTTAACTCATAAGAAACTTCTTCTAGTGTGTTATTTTCTTTTGCAACTTCAAATAATGAATATCCAATTTTATTAGCTAATACTGACTTACTCATTATTTCACCCCTACCTCTTTAATGACTTTATCAACATATTCACTTTGTGTTGAGCCATCTAATTCTTTTTCTAAAATTTTCGAAGCTACAAGCACTGATAAATCAGCGATTTGTTTGTTGATTTCTTCAAGTGCTCTTTTCTTCTCGTCCTCAATGTCTCTTTGAGCATTTACTTTTAATTGTTCTGCTTGTTTGCGAGCTTCTTCAAGAATAGCTTGTTTTTCAATCTTAGATTGTTCACGAGCTTCTTCCATCATAACTTTAATTTCTTTTTGTGCATTTTTTAATTTTTCTTGATTTTCTTCGAGTAAAACTAAAGCTTCTTTTTGATTTTTAGCTGCATCATCAAGTTGACCTTCAACTAATTTTTGACGCTCATCTAACATATCAATAAGTTTGTCCCAAGCAAATTTTTTCAGTAATACTAATAAGATTAATACAGCTACAATGTTAATAGCCATATTTCCTAGATTAAAACCTTGATGAGAAGAGTGTTCAGTAGCTAAAAATACTAAATTTTCCATTTACTAAATGCTCCTATTCTTCATAGTTCTTTTGTTTACAGTATTATACTAAATTATTTAGCTAAGATAACGAATGAAATAACGATAGCTAAGATAGGTACTGCTTCTACAAGTGCGAATAATACGAAAGCATTTGATTTTAATCTTGACTCTAATTCTGGTTGACGAGATACACCTTCGATAAATTTACCGAATAAAAATCCGTTACCGATACCAGCACCAACTGCTGCTAAACCTGCTGCTAAACCTGCTCCAATTAATTCTACCATAATTATATTTTCCTCCTTGGATAATAAATGAATTTTATTAATTATAAGATTTTTGCACATATAGTGCGTTTAAAAAGATTAATGTTCATCACTAATTTTGTGTGATAAATAAATAAATGTTAATACAGTAAAGATGTATGCTTGGATAAACCCGATAAATAGAGAGAATCCTTTCCATACTACCAACCCTACCATACCGGCAATAGCTCCGAAGAACCCTACTGTAGTAAGCGTTGCTAATAGCGCTAATAAAATTTCACCAGCATAAATGTTACCAAATAAACGCATTGAGAAAGTCATTAAGTTTGTGAACTCTTCAATAACTTTAAATGGTGTAATACCTATACCTGAAGAAGTATACGTACCAAAATAATGTTTAACACCTTTATACTTAATTCCTGCAAAATGAGTAAAGACAATAATCAATAATGCAAGAGAGAAAGTAAATGTTGGATCAGCCGTTACTGAGTTTACATAAACTACCTCGTTGTAACTAACTTCTATTAATACACCAATAGTATTTGCTACTGCAACAAGTGAAATAATTGTTAGAGCTGTCGCCCATAATCCTTTACCATATTTTTTCCAGCTAACATTACCTTTAATGACATTATCACTAACGAAATATGCAAGTAATTCAACCGCATTTTGACGTTTACTATCTGGTCTCAATTTTATTCTACTAGTTAGAAACATCACAATAATAAAGGTAAGTAAAACTGTTATTAAAGTTGTGATTACACTAGGAATATTAACCGTTATATCATAGCCAAATAATTTGGTAATAAGATATGTGTGTTTTTCCATATATTCCCCTCACCTCTTTTCTTAAGTAACTTTTATATTTCTAAATCTGTTGTAATATAAAATCAGAAATACATAATAAATATTATAATATGATTTGCTGATATTTGCTAGCGATTTCTTAAATTTTATATAATTTAATTAAGAATAACCTATTATATATTATTTTGTTCCAAAGATTCTATCCCCAGCATCACCTAATCCTGGTACGATATAACCATGATCATTTAATTTTTCATCTAGACCTGCGATAAAGATATCCACATCAGGATGTGCATCATGTAATGCTTTTACACCTTCAGGTGCTGCTATTAGACACATAAATTTAATATCAGTAACCCCACGTTGTTTTAGCGAGTCGATTGCCGCAATTGCAGATCCACCAGTTGCTAACATTGGGTCAACAACAATAAAGTGACGTTCTTCCGGATTACTAGGTATTTTAACAAAATACTCATGCGGTTGTAGAGTTTCTGGATCACGGTATAGTCCAACGTGACCTACTCTTGCTGATGGAATTAAATTCATTAATCCATCTACCATTCCTAATCCTGCACGTAAGATTGGAACGAAAACAATTTTTTTACCTGCAAGACGCTTACAAGTAGTAGTTTGGATTGGCGTTTCCACTTCTACATCCTCAAGAGGAAGATCGCGAGTGATTTCATAAGCCATTAAAGAACCTACTTCGTTAGTAAGTTGTCTAAAGTCTTTAGACCCCGTTCTCTTATCTCTAATAAAAGATAATTTATGTTGGATCAATGGATGATCAAAAACATGAACTTTTGACATAATTTATAGTTCTCCTTTGTATTATTATTATATTTATTTTACTCTAATTATTTCATTTTAACAAGGGATATCCGAAAATATTTTACTCCATTCAATAAATATTTTTTTATTAGTTTTGTTATATTACTAGACTTATACTACATAAAATATTACAATAATAAAAACAATAATTATGGAGATTTTATCATGCAAAGAAAAACATTATTAGGGATATTTTTACTCACTAGTATTTTATACTATATTATTCCCCTACTTTTTTTGAAATTTTATAATGGAACTAGTGATAAAGCTGGTTTTATTTTGATATTAGCTTATGGATTTTCTTCATTTGCAATCACAATGTTAGTTACCTTCCTAGGACAGAGAACAATTTATACACCGCTTCTAAGCATTATTTTAGCACTTCCTTTATTTTTCATATTTAATTCAAGTGCTTTAGTTTTAATACTTATTATAATAGGATTTTCTTTTATTGCTTACGCATTATCAGGATTATTAAAATAATTAAGGAGGCAAGATGACTATTTTCAAACGTAATTTACTAATAGCAACCGGTATTTATATACTTTTTTATCTAGCACCAATATTGGCTAATCCCTTTATGGCTTTAAATTTATTAGAAGCTGCGGTCGTGGGAGCTTTAATTTTTGGTGGATTCTATCTAAGTTACATTTTCATGTACACTAACAGAAGCAAACTTGATGAACGCACTAAAAATACTATAATTACTATATTAGTATTAATAATAGCTTTATTGATATTTTTTAATCCTTTCAAATTCCCGATTGCATTCAATATTATTATAAATAGATATTTAGCTATACTAGTTCTTTTACTAATATTAATTTTTATAATATTCTTAGCAAGAAAGATAGCTAATTCTATAATCATAGTTTTACTATTTGCACCTTCAATTATCCAAGGATTACTTATGCGTATATCTTATAAGGCCATGCTATTTTATATCGCTAATCCTAATTTTAATTTATATTTAATAGTTGCTATTTTCATTGGATATTATGTTTATAACAATAAAAAAAATAAGTAAACATTTAGAAGAGAAAATAACATTTAATTTATACATGAAATCCTCTTCTAAAAAAAGAAAACTGATAACCTAGATTTTAGTTCTAGATTATCAGTTCTTTTTATTAGTTATCTATTTCTACTTTTAGTACTTTTCCTGATACAGCATCTACTACCACATCATATTCTAACCCATTTGCACGAGCTTCTACATCATAAACATATAAAGGTGCTCCGTTATTTTGATATGCATAGTCATCCTCATATTCAGGCATAACTTTTACAAAATTAATATTTTGCTCAGGAGTTGAAATTGCTTGTGCTACTATAGTGCGAATTTCTTGTTGTGATTTAGCGTTTTGTGTATTTTGTTGAGTGTTGACGTTATTATTGTTATTATTTTGAACATTTGAAGATTGGTCAATATTTTGCGAATTACTATTTGAACCATTATCCCCATTGTTACTATTATTGTTATTGTTTCCGTTATTACTATTTTGATTTATCTGATTTCCGACATTCATTTTTACATTCGAGTATGCTTCTTGAATTTTTGCTCTTTGTGCTGTTTCATACTTATCATATGCATAAGCACCTACCCCACCCGTTACTACTACGGCTAGAGCTCCGATAATTATTGGTTTTAAAAAGTTTCTTTTTCTTTTGTTTTCTGCCATTTTTCATTTACCTCTTTTTTCTTTATATTTTTATTATACATTTCCTTTATGAATCTTAGATGAAGATTAAAATATTATTTTTTCTAGTCATCAATCTTCACTTTTAATACTTTCCCTGATACAGCATCTACTACTACATCATACTTCAACCCGTTAGCTTTTGCTTCGACTTTATAAACATACAAAGATACTCCATTATTTTGTGGTGCGTAATCATCCTCATATTTAGGTTTAATTTTTACAAAATTAATATTTTGTTCAGGTACTGATATTGCTTCTGCTACAATTGAGCGGATCTCTTGTTGTGATTTAACATTTTGAGTATTTTGTTGTGAATTGTTGTTTTGAGTATTATTATTTGAGCTATTATTTCCACTATTGTTATTATCATTTGAATTAGTTTGATTTCCTGTATTCAACTTAACATTATAGTATGCATCTTGAATTTTAGTTCTTTGCGCAGTTTCATATTTATCATAAGCATAAGCTCCAACTCCACCTGTTACTACAACAGCTAATGCTCCGATAATTAATGGTTTTAAAAAGTTTCTTTTTGCTTTTTTAGGTTGTTCATTATATTGGTTATCATTTTCAATAGTTTCAACATAAGTTCCTTCAATTGTTTCGATTTCGTTGTTATTAATATTTTTTGTCATTTTTAATTTACCTCTTTTTCTTTATATTCTTATTTTATATTTCTTTTATGAATCTTAAATGAAGATTTTCATTTTTGTTCTTTTCTTTTGATATTTTTATTATATCTCCGTTTTATGAATACTAAATGAAGATTTTCATTTTTGTTCTTTTCTTTTGATATTTTTATTATATCTTCGTTTTATGAATACTAAATGAAGATTTCATTTATTTTGAATTCCTATTATATTAAAAGCACACCTTCCTATTTTAAAGATGTGCTTTATTATTCTTATATATTCACTACAAATTTTGTTCCTTTTGGTTTATTATCTAATACCGCTATTTTACCATCATGTAATTCTACAATTTTTTTCGTAATAGATAACCCTAACCCCGAAGAATTGTCCTCTGTCGTAGTTCTAGATTTATCTACTTTATAAAATCTATCCCAAATATGTTTTTTCTCAGTATCATTTATTCCTATTCCATCATCAGCAACTTCAAGAATTATTCTATTTCTTTTGGCTAGACTGACTGTTACTTCTGTTTCAGCATATTTCAAAGCATTTGACAATAAATTATCTATCATACGCATAATTAGAGCTTCATTTGCATGAACTATGATATTTTCTTCTATATTTATGAATAACTTTATATTCTTATTATCGAATAGAATTTTATAGTCTTCTAATGTATGTTTTATTTTATCCGATAGAAGAAGTTCTTCTTTTGGAATCTCTAAACGACTATCTAGTCTAGATAATTCTAAAATTTGATTAATCATAGTAGTCATTCTCTTACTTTGTCTTTCTATTACATCAAATGATTCTTTAGCGTCTTCAATAGAATCTGTATATTTAGCTCCATATTCACTTTCTGCCATTATTACAGAAATCGGAGTTCTTAACTCATGTGATACGTCCGAACTGAATTGGCGTTCTCTTTTCGATGAACTTTCTAGAGTTTCTAACATTTCATTAAAAACTTTACCTAACTTGTGAACCTCATCTGCACCATCTTCTATATGTATTCGTTTAGTAAGGTCGTTACTTTTTGCAATCGCCTCAGCTGTTTCTGTCATATCTCTTACAGGTTTCAATGAACTCCTTATTATCAAGTATCCACCATACATTATTACCAAAATAACGAACGGGCTACCCACACCAATAATTAACGGCAATATCCAACCGTTTATATTATTGGTAATTTGTACTATACCTCTCACATATTTCCCATTCCCTAATCTAGCAGAACTAGTTTCTGAATCATAATATAAATACTTATTATTATTTACATCTTTATATTCAGAAATAACTCCTAGACTAAAATCATTAACCTTAAAATTTCTAGGTACAGAACCTGCAATGAGGTTTCCATCTTTATCATAGACTGATAACGTGACACCATCTTCATACGGGGTAAACTTATCAGAGCCGCTTGAGATTTCAGCTACCTCTTCTATCAATTTCTTTTCACTATTCTTTTCAACAACACTATCACTAACTAAAAATGTCCCAACTATCAGTGATCCTATTAATAAAACTATAAATGTTGTATACCATAAAGTAATTTTGAAAGTTAATGATACTTTTCTAAATGGAAATATCGATAATTTCTTAATTTTATTTAACAAAGTATCCTAGCCCCCTTTTAGTATAAATAATAGTTTTATCCGTTCCATTATCTAGTTTTTTCCTAATATTTTTTATAATTACATCTACTATATTCGAAGCACCATCATAGTCATAATCCCAAACATGATTAAGAATCTGATCACGACTCAAGATACTCTCTTTATTCTTCATAAGATACTCTAATACCTCATATTCTTTACCTGTTAATCCTATATTCTCACCATTTCTAGTAACTTGTTTTTTGGCGATATCAAGTACAACATCATCAACTTGAATAACATTAGTTGCTAGACCATAATTTCTTCTCATTAAAACCCTTATTCTCGCAAGCAGTTCATCAAATTCAAACGGCTTAACTATATAATCGTCAGCACCACTATCTAGACCGACGATTTTATCCTCTAAAGTATCTTTAGCAGTTAACATAATAACTGGTGTATTGTTTTTACTCTCACGAAGCCTTTCGATAAACTCATAACCATCAACATTCGGCATCATTATATCGGTAATAATCAAATCATAGTCACTATAACTAACAAAATCTAATGCTTCCTCACCATCAAAACAACTGTCTACACTATAATTATTTTTCTTTAAGTGCTTAGTAATTATTCTATTCAAATCGCGTTCATCTTCAACAACAAGTATTTTCATAATAATCTCCTTAACTAAATTTCTACTATATTTTACTTAATTCATTTATAAATGTAAAGGGAGTGACTCAAAAACGTGATTTCTTAAGAAACAAGATTTCGTTGAGCCACTTTGTTAAAATTCAGGTCTTTTGAGGCAACCCTTTTATAATTACATTTACTATAGATTATAAAGTAAAAAGATGAATCTAAAATGAAAAAAGACACCTATTTACAAATAGATGTCTTAGACGTAATAGCCAGGATTTCAACCTGAACCTCCTCCATCAAGGCGTACTCACTCTATACTACTCCTTACGTTTATCCTTATTATATCATATTATCATGTGAAAAATAAATAGGAGTGACTTAAACTAGATTTTATCAAGTCACCCCATGTAGTCCTACTCACTTTCTTCCAAGTTATAAAGTAACTCGTATAATGCTTTTGCATCAAGCTTTTCTTTTTCTTCTTTACTGATATCTCGAACTAATTCACCACGGTGCAGCACTATTATTCTATTACCGTATTTCACCGCATCTTGGATATTATGAGTAATCATTAAGGCAGTTAACTTTTTCTCTTCTATTTTTTCACGAGTAAGCTCCATTATTTTCTTCTGTGTTTTAGGGTCTAGTGCCGCTGTATGCTCATCAAGAAGTAAAAGTTTCGGAGTAGTCATAGTCGCCATTAAAAGTGCAATAGCCTGACGTTGACCTCCAGACAATAATCCCATCTCACTATCTAATCTGTCTTCAAGTCCTAAGTCTAAAGTTGCTAGTAATTCTTTAAAAAGTTTTCTATCTTCTTTAGTAGTCCCTGGTTTAAAACCTCTAACTTTACCACGTCGTAGTGCTAAAGACATATTCTGTGCAACAGTCATACGAGGAGCTGTTCCATCAAGTGGATTTTGAAAAACTCTACTTATAAATCCTGCTCTCTTATGTTCTACTATATTACTTACATCTTTTCCTTCTATTAAGATTTCTCCACCATCTAATGAGAATGAACCCGCTAAGGCATTAAGAAAAGTTGATTTTCCTGCTCCATTTCCACCAAGAATAGTAATAAAATCACCATCTTTGATTTCAAGACTAACATTTTTTAAAGCATGTTGCTCTCTAATAGTTCCAGGAAAGAATGTTTTATCTATTTTATTAATTTTTATAAATGACATTTTCTACGCATCCTTTCTCTTAGCTTTTAATTTTAATTGAGGTAGAGTTAAGAATATAGCAATTACTAGAGCTGAAACTAGTTTAAAGTCATTTGCTCCAATAATATTTAATTTTAACACTCCAACTAGCAGTAATCTATAAATTATAGCACCACAGATTACACAAATTAATCTTGACGTGAAAGCCACATCTTTGAAGATTACTTCCCCTATAATAATTGCTGCTAAAGCTACTACTATTACCCCGATACCACTATTTACATCTGAATATCCATTATTTTGTGCTAAAATCGCACCAGCTAAAGATATAATTCCATTGGCAAGCATTAATCCTAAAATCGTCATTGTTTTTGTAGAAATACCTAATGCTGTTGCCATTTTCTCATTATCTCCTGTTGCAATTAAACTCTGACCTAATTCCGTTGAAAAGAATAAAGACATAGCGATAATAATTAATCCAGAAAGAATAATTCCAACAAATACAGTATCATAATGAGTTGGTAAGTTTAATCCTTGAATTTTACTGAAAATTGTATCTTTATTGATTAAACTTAAATTTGGTCTACCCATAATTCTAAGGTTCACCGATAATAATGCAGTCATTGTTAAGATTCCTGCAAGTAAACTTGGAATTTTACAAACAGTAATTAAGAATCCCGTAACAAGACCTGCTAACATACCTGCCAATATCGAAATCAATGTGGCTATAATAGGATTGATTCCATTATGTATACAAATAACACAGACAGCTGCTCCTAAAGGATACGCACCTTCGGTAGTCATATCTGCAATATTTAAAACTCTAAAACTTATAAATAATCCAAGCGATAATATACCCCACAGCATTCCCTGTGAAATCGCTGAAATAAATAAATCCATTCCGCACCTCTTTTATTTAATATTTTTTCTAATTTGATTTTATATAATATAGAGCGACTCATAAACAATAATTTTTTCTATTGATTTGATGAGTCGCTCCTTTTAATTATTTATAATTCAAATAGCTTCTTAATAATATAATATCAATAATATTATTTTTTATCTACTACTTTTGCTTTATCTTTAATTTCTTTTGGAATTTCAATTCCTAATTGTTTTGCTTTTGCTTCATTCAGATAGATAACACCTTCATTAGCAAGAACGATTGGCATATCTTTAGGATCCCCGCCTTTTAATACTTTTGCAACAACTTTAGCTGTTTCAACACCGATTTGATATTGGTCAACACCTAATCCTAAAAGTCCTCCATCAGCTACCATCGTGTCTGCAGATGGGAATACTGGAATTTTCTTAGCGTCAGTAACTTTTACAACTGTTGCCATTGCACTAGCGATTGTGTTATCGATTGGTACAAAGATTGCATCTGTTTGTGAAGCAAGACTTTCTGTTACTTGTTGAATATCATTTGTATTAGCCACTGTTGATACTTTAACTTCTAATCCTAATTCTTTAGCTAATTTTTCAGCTTCTTGAGCTTGTTTTACAGAGTTATCTTCACTAGCTGTGTAAAGAATACCAACTTTTTTCATGTTAGGTAATACTTTTTTCATGATTTCTAGTTGTTGTTTAATCGGAGTTCTATCACTAACACCAGTAATATTGTTTCCTGGTTTATCTTCAGCTTTAATTAATCCTGCTTCAACCGGATAAGTAATTCCACCCATGATGATTGGTTTGTCTTTAGTCGCATTTGATAGTGATAAAGTAGCTGGTGTTGTAATACCTACTAAGATATCGTTGTTATCTGCTACTAATTTTTGACCCATACTTGCTAAGTTACTTTGATCACCTTGAGCATTTTGAAGATCAATTTTTAAATTTTTACCAACTTCATATCCTTCTTTTTTAAGTCCATCTTCTAAACCTTTATAAATTTGGTCAAGAGCTGGATGGCTAAGTAATTGAAGTACCCCTACTTTCACTTCTTTGTTATCAACTTTTTTAGTTTCTTCACCTTTTTTACTAGAGAAGAATCCATAACCTAATACACAAACTAATAATACCGCGAATGCTACAAAAATTTTATTTACTTTCATTTTAATAATCTCCTTTTACTTTTATCTATAATAATATTTTTTGTAATCAAATTTTAGAAGCGTATCTATATAAAAAGACCACTAGAATTTTATCCAGTGGTCCTTACGTATAATTTTAATAATATAAAAAACCACCTAGATATTTCTATGTGGCCACGATTTTTTCATCACAAATAATCCACATAGATACTTACTTCTCACCTGAGAGCCGTATCTATGTTAAAAAGAAACAAGATCGACTCAGTATCTAGTGGCTTTGCCAACGAATATTTAATTGTAGCGTGTCAACTTGATACAGTTTCATAAATCTTTTTTCTCCTTTACGTTTAATTCTTGTTTACATTATAGCAACTCTTTTTTTTATTGTCAATATGTTTTTTTAAAAAATATCTAAAAAATTCTGACAATTCAAAAAATACTATATTTAATTATAAAAATCACTATATCACTCATCACTTTTTCTTAAAACTATTTTCAAAAAATATTATGAATATATTAACACCACTTTATTTACCTTTCCTGTACTACTAATATTAATTTACATTTTAATTCATTTTTGAAAGCAATGAAAATAAGTCGTTTTCATAACTATAGAATTAATATTTTAAAATTAATACACCCTGCTAACCGTTACTAATACTGTTATATTTGTTATACTTTATTACATATACATTGTATTTTTCATAAAAATAAAATTGAGAATATATCATTTTCATGAAAATTTGCACTTGAAAATACATTTTCATAGGAGTATTATAAATATATGTTATTAAAAAATAAGTTAGGAGAATTTTTATGGATAGCCAGACAGCTATAGAAGAAAAAGACAAATTATTTAACAAAGGATTTATAACAATAACTACGATTAACTTTATTGTATTTTTAATTTATTACTGTTTTGTAGTTATTACAGCTAAGTATGCAACTTCTCAATTAGGTGCTACTGCTGCTCAAGCAGGATTTGCCGCTGGTATTTATATTATCGGAACACTTGTTGCCAGACTATACATTGGTAAAAAATTAGAAATTGTTGGACGTAAACAAATTTTACGTTTTGGAGCCTTAATCTACTTAATTACAACGGCAGCTTACCTAATTTCATCTAACATCGTTATTTTAGATACTGTTCGTTTCTTAAATGGATTCGCTTATGGAACTATCTCTACTGCAGCTAATGCAATAGTTACTACTTATATTCCAAAAACACGTAATGGTGAAGGTATTAACTACTACGGTTTAAGTACAAGTTTAGCAGCTGCAATTGGACCATTTATCGGTATGTTATTACTTCCTATTACAGGATTTAATGCAGTTATTATTTTAGCAATCATATTATCTGTTGCTGTTACAATTGCTTGTTTCTTATTCCCGGTTCAAAATATCGAATTAGACGAAAAACAAAAAAAATTATTAAACAGTTGGGCTTTAAATACATTTATTGAATATAAAGTATTATTTATCTCTACTGTAGCATTCCTAGTTGGTTTAGCTTACTCTAGTGTATTAGGATTCTTATCAATCTACGCTGATAGTTTAAACTTATCTACTGCTGGAGCTTTCTTCTTTGTAGTATACGCTCTTATCGTTACAGTTACTCGTCCATTCGCAGGGCGCGTATTCGATGCGCGTGGTGAGAATGCAGTAATGTATCCAAGTTTTGTATTTTTAACATTAGGTCTATTAATGTTAAGTTTCACAAATGGTAGCTTCATGTTATTATTCTCAGGAGCTTTAATTGGTTTAGGCTACGGAACATTTATGTCAAATGGTCAAGCCGTTTGTTTAAAACTTGTTGATTCTACTAAAGTAGGTATTGCATTATCTACATATTTCATCGGATTAGACCTTGGTCTTGGATTTGGGCCATATGCACTAGGTACTGTTCAAGGCATCTTATCATATAGAGGAATTTACATCCTTTGTGCAATAGTAACAATTGGAGTAACTGTTCTTTACGCTATGTTCTACAAAGGTAAAGAAGTACCAGTACTAAAAACTAAAACTAGTCGATAGTAATATTAAAAACTTTAAAGAGAGGTGTGAGCATTACTCACACCTCTCTTACTTTTCTGGATATCGTCTTGCAACATCAACTAATTTTTCTTTTATTATCTTCTTAGGGTCCTCATTTAGATGATAACACATTGCTAGAGCATAAATTAACACATCTGCGAGTTCATCTTTTATCTCTTGAATATTATCTCCTTCTTCATTCCATTGGAAATGTTCTAATAATTCTGCCGCTTCTATAGAAATACTTTTAGAGAATCTTTCTAAAGTATCATACTTTTCCCATCCTCTTTTTTCCCTAAATTCCGTTATTATAGTTTTTAATTCTTCCATATTTTATTCCTTAAATCAAACTATTATTTGTTAAATTATTATATAAATTATAGAATTCTACTAAACTTAGAGTTTCACTTCTTCTGCCTGGCTCAATATCACTATCTACACAAGCATTTTGCAAATCTTGCTTTTTATCTTTACCATAACTTGAAATTAAATTATTTAATAAAGTTTTTCTGCGTTGTACGAAACATGAGCGTACGAATTTAAAAAACTTAGCATCAGTTTCAAATTCGCGAGTTTCTTTCGTCATGATTTTTACAACTGCGCTCTCAACATTCGGTGCTGGTACGAATACTTTTTTCGGTACAGTAAATAGATACTCAACATCAGTGTAGTAATTTAATAAAATCGTTAATGAGTTATAATCTTTTGTTCCTACCTTGGCATTCAATCTATTAGCAACTTCCTTTTGCATCATAACTACATAACCATCAATTTTCTCAGTATTCTCGATTAAATGAGTTAAAATTGGAGTTGTAATATAGTATGGTAAGTTCGCCACCACCATGATTTTCTCGCAATCTGACATCTTCTCAGCGATTATTTTATCAACATCAACTTTTAATATATCATTATTAATAATCTCAACATTAGGATAGTCAGCAAGTGTCTCAGATAAAATCGGTAAAAGTCTACCGTCAATTTCAAATGATATTACTTTCTTAGCTTTTTTGGCTAAAGCTTCTGTAAGAGAACCAATCCCTGGTCCAATCTCTATTACTCCTACATTCCCATTTACTCCAGCCCCATCTACGATTCTATTTAAGATATTCGCATCTATTAAAAAGTTTTGTCCTAAACTCTTCTTAAACGTGAATCCGTGTTTTTTTAGTATCTCAAAAGTTTTCTTAGGTGTTCCTATCATTATTTTAATCCTTTACTTATTTTTGTCATTTCGTCTAATAAACGTTCTTTAGAAATATTATACATATTAAGTTTATTTAGTAATTGTTTAGCATTGGTATATCCTATATTTAATCTTTCACAAAGTTCTTCTCTTAGAACTTTTGAAGTTGCTCCTCCTACTAAACCTAACTCTATCAATATTTCATTACTTATATCATTTTTCACCTCATCCATCGGTGTATAATGATTTTTTATAGCCGCAATAATATCTTCTTTACTCGCAGCTTCTATTCCTATTTTTCCTTTACTATCTACGGCTTTTTTATTTGAAATATATGCATGTTTGGCCGTCGGGATATTTTTTTCAATTATGCTTCTAATTCTTTTTCCTGCATAATCAGGATCTGTTAGAACTATTAATCCTCTTGTTTTTTCCAGAAAGATTAGACGTTCTATTTTTTTCTTAGTTAGGGCAGAGCCATTAGTTTCAAATGTATCACAATCTATTGCTTCTTTAACCCTATTAGTATCATCTCTTCCTTCTACTACTATTATTTCTTTGATTTTCATTTTATTATCCTTTAAAAAATTCATCAGTCTATTATACCATATTTAGACAGATTTTGCTCATGCTAGCATGAACATTTCAAATAGTTGTATATTTCATGCGTAATTTCATTGTGAACTTTATACTTGTAACCATCACAAAGAAAATTCTTTTTTAATTCAAATTTATCTTTAAGCTTAATTTTTTCTAGTGCTTTCCCCTTCTTACATACTAGTATTTCCCAATATTTACCAAACTTAACTAGGTAACAATCGTAAGTCTTATCACTCTCATATGCGCCAGCCAAATATAAAAGGCCCACAAGGTCTAATAGCTGTCTCTTATACACATCTGACGCTGCCGACGATATGCAGTGTG
>CAMYEU010000020.1 GCA_947254465.1 uncultured Gemella sp.
TCCTGAGATGTCTCGTGGGCTCGGAGATGTGTATAAGAGACAGCAATAAACGTAAACGCTCTTAAATATTCTCTTACTTCGTTATCTCTTCAATTATTGTCTCTAACTTCATAGAACGGCTTGCTTTGAATAAGATTACTTCGTTTTTGTGTTTGTTATTTTTTAAATATTCACTAACTTCTGCTGTAGTAGGGAAGTGTAGTGTTTTTATTTTGTCATTTTTTATTTGTTTAGTAATATTTTCTGCTAGTTCGCCAACACTGATTACTAAGTCGATATCGTTTGTGTTATCAGAAATATATTCTCCAACTTCACCGTGATAGTTAACTTCGTTAGGGCCTAGTTCGAACATACTTCCTAATACAAGTGTTTTATAATCGAAGTCATCGTAACTACTTACTACATCAACACCAGCTTTCATAGAAGTAGGGCTAGCGTTATATGCATCGTTGATTATTAGTGAATCCTCTTTGTAAGGGATACTTTGTAGACGCATACCTGTGATTTCCACAGTATTTTCAATAGCTTTACGGATTTCTTCGTTAGTTAATCCGATTTTACTCGCGATTGCTATTGCGAACATAATGTTATATAGATTATGTTTTCCTTTTAATTTAGTGAAGTATTGCTCGTCACTAATATTAAGTTTGAAATCGATTTTGTCACGTGTAATTGTGTAGTTTTCTAATATAATATCGTTATAGCTATTTTCACCACATGATGTTGCGTTGATATCTGAAGAATCTACTAATGTTTTTAGAAGAGCTTCATCTCCGTTATAGACGAAGTATCCGTCTTTTTTCATACCATTAGTAATTTCAAATTTAGCCTTAGCAATTCCTTCACGTGATTTGAAGAATTCAATGTGACTTTCACCGATATTAGTAATTACAGTATAATCAGGTTCAACTAATTTAGATAGGAAGTCAAGCTGTCCAAAACCATCAGCACCCATTTCAAGAACTAATATTTCACTATCTTCAGGTGCAGCAAGAATAGTAATCGGCACACCAAGTTCGTTGTTAAAGTTTCCTTGTGTTTTGTGAACTTTATATTTTGTTGATAGTACACTAGTAATAATATCTTTTGTAGTTGTTTTACCGTTACTACCTGTAATCGCGATAGTTTTGGCATTTAAACTTTCTAAATAGTGTTTCGCTAGAGTTTGAATTGCTTCGTAACTATCATTAACGTAGATAATATTATTATCAGAAACAAAGTCGTCTTTTAAAGATAAACTTGCTGCAGCACCTTTTTCAAATGCACTTTCTATATAGTTGTGTCCATCTACATTTTCACCTAAGAATGGGATAAATAAGTCACCTTGTTTTACTTTTCTACTATCAATTGCGATACCAGTAATCTCAACATCACTAGTAATATTCACTTTTTTTGCATTTAATATTTTTTCTAAATCTGTTACTAAATATTTCATGTCTTATCCTATTCTTCAGTTAATAAGTTTTTACGATCTTCGTAACGCTCTATAGCTAGTGCGAATAGTTCTTCGATAATTTCTGAGTAACTTACATTCATGTTTGCCCATAGAGAAGGGAACATTGAGAATGGAGTAAATCCAGGCATTGTGTTTACTTCATTGATGAAGATTTCTCCTTCTTTAGTGTAGAAGAAGTCAGCACGAACTAATCCAGAACCACTGATTGCGCGGAATGCTGTTGCTGCCATTTCTCTAAATTTAGGATATAGAGTAGTATCGATTGGAGCTGGGATATCCATACGAGATTGTCCATCTGTGTACTTAGTTTCATAATCGTAGAAATCAGTAGTAGAGATATTTACGATTTCACCTGGATCTGTAGTTTTAACTTCGTTGTAACCAAGAACGGCAACTTCGATTTCCTTAGCACCAACAGCACCTTGTTCAACAACGATTTTTTTATCGAATTTAAGAGCTTCTTCGATACCTTTTACTAATTCAGCTTCATCGTTACAACGGCTAATACCAACTGAAGAACCTAAGTTCGCAGGTTTAACGAACACAGGATATTTAAGATTTTCATTGATTTCATAGATAAGAGCTTCTTTTTTATTTTTCCAAGTATATTCGATAAAGTGAACGTATGGAAGTTGTGGAAGGTCATAAGCAGCGAATAATTGTTTCATAATTACTTTATCCATACCGGCTGCACTTGAAAGTACGTTGTTACCAACATATGCGATGTCCATAATTTCTAGTAAACCTTGAATTGTTCCGTCTTCACCGTTTGGTCCATGAAGAACAGGGAAGACGATATCGAATTTACGGCCATCTTCAAATAATAATCCACTGATATCATTGTCAAAGTTAGAAAAAACTAAATCATGTTGATCAGTTACTTCTGATGTAATTTTTTCACCACGTGCCCAGTTACCTTCTAATGATATAAAGATAGGGAATACGTTGTATTTTTCTTTGTCTATTGCATTAATAATTGATTTCGCTGTTAAAAGTGATACTGAGTGTTCCGCACTTTTACCACCGTATACAATTCCAATATTTTGTTTTGTCATGTTTAAATCTCCTAAGAAATAAAAATTGTTTTTATTTTTAATTATAATGTATAAATTTCAATATACATTTATTTTAATTTAGTTATGATCGGAATTTATTGAATACGATACAAAACTAATATACCTTATTATATCACAAAAAATTAAAAGTAGAATAAATTTGTAAGCTTTAATAGAAGAAATTTTATTTAAAAATAAAATGTATTGAAAAAATATAAAAGCAACTGGTTATTATGAGTCAAAATAACGTAGTTGCTTTTATGAATTTATAAGCTATAATTTATATTTTTCTTTTAGTTCTGCGATAGTATCACGTAGTTTTGCAGCTTGTTCGAATTCGAATTTTTCTGCAGCAGCAAACATTTGTTGTTCTAATTCTGCTAAATGTTCCTCGATATTATCATCATTGATATTTGCAGTTTCTCCAATTTCAACAATATCGTCATCAATCACTTCTTTCTTAGCACTGATAGAATCACGAATATCTTTAATAATTGTTTGTGGGGTAATACCGTGTTCCTCGTTATATGCCATTTGAATTTCACGACGACGGTTTGTTTCATCAATCGCTTTTTTCATACTTCGAGTAATGTTATCTGCATACATTATTACACGTCCATTTGCATTACGTGCGGCACGCCCGATAGTTTGAAGCAATGCTTTATCTCCACGTAAAAATCCTTCTTTATCAGCATCCAAAATAGCGACAAGTGATACTTCTGGAATATCTAGACCTTCACGTAGTAAGTTAATACCTATAAGAATATCGAATTTACCAAGGCGAAGATTTCTAATTATTTCGGTACGTTCTAATGTTTTAATATCAGAGTGTAGATACTCTACTTTTAAACCATTTTCTTTCAGATAAGCTGTCAGAGATTCTGCCATTTTCTTCGTTAGAGTAGTGATTAGTACACGTTCTCCTTTAGCTATAATCTTCTCGGCTTCTTTTGTAATATCGAAGACTTGATCGCTAACTGGTCGAATATCGATAATTGGATCTAGTAGTCCTGTAGGACGAATGATTTGTTCAGTAATTTTTGTACTGTTCTCTAATTCGAAGTCCCCCGGTGTCGCTGATACGAAAATAGCTTGATTAAGTTTTTTCTCGAATTCTTCGAAGTTTAATGGACGGTTATCCAAAGCAGTCGGTAATCTGAATCCATAGTCAACAAGCACTTGTTTACGGGCTCTGTCACCGTTAAACATACCACGAACCTGAGGGAGAGTAACGTGCGATTCATCAACTACAAGTAACCAATCATCTGGGAAGTAATCTAGTAGTGTATATGGAGTACTACCGGGTTCACGAAGAGTAAGGTGAAGAGAGTAGTTCTCTATCCCTGAACAAAATCCCATTTCTTCCATCATTTCAAGGTCATAGTTAGTACGTTGTTCAAGACGTTGTGCTTCTAAAAGTTTGTTTTCCATGTTTAGAACTTTAAGTCTTTCTTCTAGTTCAGCTCGTATTCTCTTAATAGCTTCTTTAGTTTTTTCATCACCAGCAACGAAGTGACTGGCAGGATATATTGCGATATGTTCAAGTTCACTTAGTACTTCACCAGTTAGTGGATTAATCTCACGAATACGATCGATTTCATCTCCAAACATTTCTATACGAACAGAGTTTTCACTACGAGATGCTGGGAAAATCTCGATTACATCACCGCGTACTCTAAAATTACCACGAGTAAATTCAATATCATTTCGCATATATTGAATGCTGATTAGTTTTTCCATTATTTTATTACGATTAATTTCATCACCAACACGTAATGATAGTACTAGTGATGAATATTCTTCTGGCGAACCAAGACCATATATACAGCTGACACTCGATACAATAATAACGTCATCACGATCGAATAATGACGATGTTGCACTGTGGCGTAGTTTATCAATTTCATCATTCACAGATGAATCTTTTTCTATATATGTATCTGTTGATGGAACATATGCCTCGGGTTGGAAGTAATCATAGTATGAAACGAAGTACTCAACTCGGTTATTCGGGAAAAATTCCTTAAGTTCGTTGTATAATTGTCCGGCTAATGTCTTATTATGAGCCAGAACCAACGTAGGTTTTCCTACATTTTTTACTATATTAGCTATTGTAAATGTCTTACCAGTACCAGTAGCACCAAGTAATGTTTGATATTTTTCTCCGTTATTTAAACCTTCTGTAAGTTCGGCAATCGCATTAATCTGATCACCTTTAGGATCATACTTACTCTGAAGATCAAAATCAACATGTAATCTATTAATTTCCAAAAAATCCACTCCTTATTTAGCTTGTTCTGTGAGTTAATAGTACAAAATAAAATAACTCACACAAAAGGTTAATTAATTCTTTCATTAAATATTATAATATAGAAAGAAAAATAGGGAAAGTGAAAGAAATTATTTAATATTTACTAATTTGTGTTTATGAAGTTGATAATAATTTATAAAACATCATATTTTGTATATTTCTACTATATTTCATTTTGTTTTTTTCAGTGTATATGTTAAGATAGTATAGTATGAAAAAAGGAGGAAGTAATGGATACACAAAAAATTATATATACTTCACCGAAAAGTGAGAGAATTGATAAATTTTTACAACAAGAATTAACAGATGTTTCTAGAACAAATATCCAGAACTTGATTTCTGAAGGTTATATTAAAGTAGATGGGAATAATATTAAAACTAACTATAAGTTAAAAGAAGGTAATGTTATTACTATCGATTATAAAGAACCTGAAGAGTTAGACGTTGTAAAACAAGATATCCCAGTGGATATTGTCTATGAAGATAATGATTTAATCATTGTAAATAAAGCTAAAGGTATGGTTGTTCACCCATCTGTAGGTCATAAAGATGGAACATTAGTTAATGCTTTATTATTCCACAGTGAACTTTCAAGTATTAATGGTACTATCAGACCTGGTATTGTTCACAGAATCGATAAAGATACATCAGGATTATTAATCGTTGCAAAAAATGATAAAGCGCATGTTAAATTATCAGAAATGATTGCGAACAAAGATGTTAAGAGAAAATATTACGCTTTAGTACACGGAAGTATTAAGCACGACTATGGAACTATCGATGCACCAATCGCTCGTAATCCGAAAGAACGTAAAGAAATGGCTATTATCGATGAAGGGAAACCCTCTATTACACACTTTAAAGTTGTAGACAGATTTGAAAAATATACACTTATCGAATGTGAATTAGAGACTGGACGTACTCACCAAATTAGGGTGCATATGAAATACATTAATCACCCATTAGTAGGGGACCCAGTATACGGTCCAAGAAAAACTTTAAATACAAATGGACAAGCACTTCATTCGAAAAGTATCGAATTCAATCACCCGATTACAGGTGAACACCTATACTTTGAAACAGAAATTCCAGAGTATATGGTTGAAACAATGTCTAAATTAGATAAATAGAATATTTTTAATATATCACTTCAAATGTTAGTAGTAAATACTAACTTTGGGGTGATATATTTTAAAAAAAGAGTCTGTATTAGTATAGAATTGAGATACAAAAAATATTTTTTGAAAAATTAAATAAATAAAAATTTTATAAAAAATAAGAACTTAATTGTAGAATTAAATGCTAAGATAACTATTATATTAAATATGTATACGTTATCACGGAAACCTTGTAACAGCAAAGAATAGAGAAATTAATATATTAAAATTTTGTTAATAACATACATAATTGAAAATTATTAAATAAAATAGTTTATTTTTTCTAAAAAGTGTAGTATTATAATATATATATTAGTAGTTATTTAAGGAGGACAAATAACATGGTATTAGTACCAGCAAAAGACATGCTTGTAAAAGCAAGAAAAGAAGGATATGCAGTAGGGCATTTCAACATCAATAACTTAGAATGGACAAAAGCTATTTTAGAAGCTTGTGAAGAAGCAAAAAGTCCAGTTATCTTAGGTGTAAGTGAAGGAGCAGTTAAATACATGACTGGTTTCAGAACTGTTGCAGCTATGGTAGAAGCTATGGTTGAAGAAATGAAAATCACAGTTCCTGTTGCATTACACTTAGACCACGGTTCATACGAAGGAACTCAAAAAGCTATCGAAGCTGGATTTAGCTCAGTAATGTTCGACGGATCTCACTATCCATTCGAAGAAAACATTGCTAAATCTAAAGAAATGATCGCTTTAGCTCACTCTAAAGGATTATCTATCGAGTGTGAAGTTGGTTCAATCGGTGGAGAAGAAGATGGAGTTATCGGTTCTGGTGAATTAGCTGATCCAAACGAATGTAAAACAATGGCTGACTTAGGAATTGACTTCCTAGCTGCAGGTATTGGTAACATCCACGGTAAATACCCAGAAAACTGGGCTGGATTAAGCTTTGAAACATTAGAAAAAATTTCTAACATCACAGGTGGAATTCCATTAGTATTACACGGTGGTTCAGGTATCCCAACTGACCAAATCCAAAAAGCTATCTCTCTAGGAGTATCTAAAGTTAACGTTAACACTGAATGTCAATTAGCGTTCGCTGATGCTACACGTAAATACATTGAAGAAGGTGGAGATCAAAAACCTAAAGGTTTCGACCCTCGTAAATTATTAAACCCTGGATTTGAAGCTATTAAAGCTATGGTTCACGAAAAAATCGATATCTTCGGTTCAAGAAACAAAGCATAATAACTACGCAATTTTATAAAAAGGCTCATGCTTTGCATGGGTCTTTTGTTTTTATATATTTAATAGTAAAGGAGCATTCCTATGCAACAAACAATAGATTATTTAAAAAAACTTACTAGTATAGCTTCACCTACAGGTTTCACGAGGGAAGTTTCTGATTATTTAGTGGAAGAAGTAGAGAGATTAGGATATACGGCTATTCGCACCAATAAAGGTGGAGTAAATGTAGTAGTAAAAGGTAAGGATGACAATAAACACCGTGTAGTAACGGCTCATGTAGATACATTAGGAGCGATGGTACGTGGTGTTAAAGCGGATGGTCGTTTGAAAATGGCTAAAATCGGTGGCTATCCATGGAATATGATAGAAGGTGAGAACTGTCTTGTTCATGTAGCAAGTACAGGGGGAACAGTTAGCGGAACTATCTTAATTCATCAAACTAGTACTCATGTGTATCGTGATGCAGGAACAGCAGAGCGTACAGAAGATAATATGGAAGTAAGACTTGATGCTAAAGTAAGAAATGAGAAAGAAACTCGTGACTTAGGTATCGACGTTGGTGACTTCATTAGTTTTGATCCTCGTACAATAATAACAGAAACAGGATTTATAAAAAGTCGTTTCTTAGATGACAAAGTTAGTGCTGCGATTTTATTAGATTTACTAAGAAAATATAAAGAAGAAAATATTCAGTTACCTCATACAACTCACTTTATGTTCAGTGTATTCGAAGAAGTAGGACACGGAGCTAACTCTAACCTTCCAAAAGAAGCAGTAGAATATCTTGCGGTTGATATGGGCGCAATGGGAGATGACCAACAGACTGATGAATACACAGTATCAATCTGTGTAAAAGATGCGAGTGGTCCGTATAACTATGAGTTTCGTAATCATTTAGTTCAGCTAGCTAAAGAAAATGGTATTCAATATAAATTAGATATCTATCCATATTACGGAAGTGATGCATCTGCAGCGATGCGTGCTGGTGCAGAAGTAAAACATGCATTGTTAGGTGCCGGTATAGAATCAAGTCACTCTTATGAAAGAACGCATATCGATTCAGTAGAGGAGACATATAAAATGGTGAATGTATATCTTCAAAGTGAGTTAGTGTAAAGTATAAAAAATATTATTAAATATCAATTAGTAATTTAATAGTAGATTAATATTTATATAACTAAAAAATTCTTATTATTGATTATAAAAAAATGACCTTAAAACATTTAAAATTTCTGTTTTAAGGTCATTATTTTTATCTTATTGATTTTAATCTTGTTGCTACTAGTGTTCCGATAGCTGCAATAATTGCTGATGCGTAAAATACGTATGAAGTACTAATATCCCATAGAGCCCCCATAATATACAGTCCTACTGCCATACTAAGTTGGAAACAGATAGCCGTATATAGATTTTGCATATCGATAATTTCTTTATTGTTGTAATCTTTATTTAGTATTAAAATAAAGGCGATATGAGCAACTGCAAAAGTAATTGCATGGAATGTCTGCATAATTGTGAAGATATAGATATTATGGAATATTGCTAAAGCTCCCCAACGAATAATTGCACAAATACCTGCGAAGACCATTAGATTTTTTGGCTTAATTCTTTTTACTATTCTCTTAGAGAATATAAAGAATATTATTTCTGCAATTACTGATACGTTAAGTATAACTCCAGAAAGCCATTTAGCTGATATGTTCATACTTTCTAAATATAATGCATTGTAGTTATTATATGCAGTATGCGAAAGTTGGTATAGAAATACAGTAATAATAAGTAAAATTGCATTTCTATCTTTCAAGACCCAACCATATAAGCTTTCTTTTTCTTTTTTTGTATTAGGTTCTTCAAAACTTAGATTTTTTACTAGTTTTGGTTGTGGTAAGAACATAAATACTAAATATAATGCAACTAAGAATATTAGTATGTAGTATAAAGCTCTATTACCAACGTAACCTAAAATTCCACCTATAATTATACCGATTACTGTAAACCCTAGTGAACCATATGTTCTAGCTTTTCCGTAGTCTATATTTTCTTCACGTAAGAATAAAGACGCTAGTCCTTCGACTAGAGGACTCACCATGAAGTAAATCATACCGAATAAGAATGTAATTAATCCAAGTACTATTTTTTCGTTGGTAAATCCATAACTCACTGCAAGGATTAATCCGATTCCTACAGACAGTTTTAAAGTAATGTCAATATTGTATTTTTTTATTAAATATGGACTTAAAAATATTCCACTAATAACCCTTGCTATATACAGCATTGAGAATATTGAACTTGCTTCTAGAACACTTAAATTTTTTACAGAAGTCAGATAAACCATCCAGAAAGGAAGGAAAGTACCTGTTACTAAAAATTGTAAAAAGTAGTTAGACGATAACCAAGTTTTTGATGACATATTTACCTCCTAATTTACGAAAAGTTGTACTAGAACTACTAAACTATTCATTAAAATATGAGCTACGATAGGCGTAATTATTCTCTTCGTTTGTAGATATAGATAAGAAAACACGAATGACATACCGATATAAACTACCATAATAGGAGAAAATCCATCGTGGGGTAGTGCAAATATAATTCCTGTTATTAGTGCAGGAATAGTGAATCTAATCCATTTTTTACTCCCAATCATTGCATCATAAAAATATCCAAATACTGCTTTTCTAAAGAACAATTCTTCCATGATTGGTCCTAGTACCGCAACATATAAAATGAAGTATGGTTTTAATTTTAAAACTTCAACAACGTTACTTGTATTTTTACTTCTAGTAGGAAAGTTAAAAAAGTTTGATAGGTATGCCAACAAACCATTCAAAATTCCTTGTAATAACATCATCGAAATAAATCCAATAATTCCTATAGCAAAAAGAGTGATAAGGTTATAGTTTGTTTTTTGTTTATCTATATCATTGGTTCCTTTTCTAGCTAAAAAACTAAGGATAAAGGTAGCAAGTAAAGATAAAAAAAGTACTATAGTAACTCGTTTATCAACACTAATGTTTCGAGGGAGTTGAAGCGGAATAATAAACACCGATAATATGTATATAATTCCACTAAGAAGTAAGTGGTTAACATTACCACGAGTTAATGAAAATCTCATAGACCCTCCTTATTAAATTTTAATCAATCTTTATTATAACATCTATAAATACTACGTACAACCTTATTGATTAAGAAAGATATATATATGTCCATTTGAAATATTAATAAAAGGTAAATAATTAAAATTTACTATTAGTAGGGAAACGTCTTCATCACATTTTTATAAATTTCACTTGAAAATTTATAAATTTAGTGATAGAATGTAAAATAAGAAAGCGAGCTGATGATGGTGAAAGTTCAGCAACAATATTGGCATTAATTACAATTTAATATTGTTAAAGTTGAGTTTTTACTAATCAGGGTGGAACCGCGGAAATTATTTCGTCCCTAGATGTGCTACGGCATGTCTAGGGCTTTTTATATTTTAAAAATTAGGAGGAAAAATAATGGAGAAAATTTTATCTCTAGCAAAAAATAGAGGATTCGTATTTCAAGGATCTGAAATCTATGGTGGATTAGCTAATACTTGGGATTACGGTCCATTAGGAATTGAATTAAAAAATAACGTAAAAAAAGCATGGTGGAAAAAATTCATTCAAGAATCACCATATAACGTAGGATTAGATGCAGCAATTTTCATGAATCCACGTACATGGGAAGCATCAGGTCACGTAGGTAACTTCAGTGATCCTATGATGGACTGTAAAGTTTGTAAATCACGTCTTCGAGCAGATAAACTTATCGAAGAATATTACTTCAATGAAAAAAATGAAGATGTAGTAGTTGATGGTCTTCCATTCGAAGAACTAGAAGCTATTATCGACCGTGAAAATATTAAATGTCCAGAGTGTGGTAGTCATGACTACACTAACATTCGTCAATTTAACCTTATGTTCAAAACTAACCAAGGTGTAGTAGAAAACTCTACAAGTCAAATTTATCTACGTCCAGAAACTGCACAAGGTATCTTCGTAAACTTCAAAAACGTTCAACGTAGTATGCGTAAAAAATTACCATTCGGTATTGGACAAATCGGTAAATCATTCCGTAACGAAATCACACCAGGTAACTTTATTTTCCGTACTCGTGAATTCGAACAAATGGAATTAGAATTCTTCTGTGAACCAGGAACAGAATTAGATTGGCACACTACATGGAAAAATAACTGTGAAAAATTCTTATTAGACTTAGGTATGACTAAAGAAAATATTCGTTTACGTGATCACGATCAAGAAGAATTATCACACTACTCTAATGCAACTACTGACATCGAGTTCAAATTCCCATTCGGTTGGGGAGAACTTTGGGGTATTGCTTCAAGAACTGACTACGACTTAAAACAACATATGGAACACTCAGGTCAAGATTTAACTTACCAAGACCTAAGCACAAATGAAAAATTCATTCCATACTGTATCGAACCATCTGTAGGGGTTGACCGTGTTCTTCTAGCGTTCTTATGTGATGCTTACAATGAAGAAGAAGTAGGGGAAAATGATACTCGTACAGTTCTTAAATTCCACCCAGCATTAGCACCTTACAAAGCTGCTGTATTACCACTTTCTAAAAAATTAAGTGATAAAGCTGTTGAAGTATATCAACAATTAGCTGCAGACTTTATGGTTGATTTTGACGAAACTGGATCAATCGGTAAGAGATATAGAAGACAAGACGAAGTTGGTACTCCATTCTGTATCACTTATGACTTCGAATCAGAAAACGATGGAATGGTAACTGTTCGTGATAGAGATACTATGGAACAAACTCGTATTCCAATCACTGAATTAAAACAATACATCGAAGAAAAAATTAAATTCTAATTAGATGAGCACTCAGAACATTAGTTCTGGGTGTTTTTTTACTTTTACTTAAATTAACTTATCTTAACAACTTAATACTACTTAAAAATAATTAAAAATACTTAAATAAACTTGAAAAAACTTAAATTCTATGTTAATATAAAAGCATAGATAATTACGCTCGGAGAAAACTTATGATTAAACATTTATTTTCGGATATGGATGGAACAGTTCTTAACAGTAATGGAGAAATTAGCGAAGTTAATATAAGTGCTATAAAGGAAAGTAGATTACCTTTTACTCTAGTATCGGCACGCTCTCCTCAAAAACTGAAAAAAACTATTGATTCGTTAGAAATTGATGGTGTACATGTATCATTTAATGGGGGATTAATTTTCGAAAAGAAAGGTAAAGATATAACAATATTGCATAGAGAACCGATTGATTTTTCATTAGCTAAAAAACTTGTGTTGGATGTAAGAAATAAATTCCCAAATACAAGTATTAGTTTATACGATGAGATGAATTGGAATACTGATAAGAAAAATGAAGGTATCTTAGTAGAATATAAAATAGTGCATGTCGATGTTAATGTTGTCGATTTTAATGAATATTTTAAAGAAGAAAAAGATATTTTTAAAGTTTCCTTTATAGAATATGATAAAGAAATCTTTGATGAAATTGCAGATTATGTAGAAAAAGAATTTTCTAAAGAGGAATTAACAATCCAAAGATCGCTTAGTGGATATTTAGAAATCACGCATTTAAATGCTAAAAAATCAAAAGGTATAGAATATATTAGTAAACTTGAAAATCTAAATAAAAATGAATTAGCTGCATTCGGTGATGGTCAAAATGATATTCCGATGTTTGAAACTGTAGGCTATTCAGTTGTTATGGATAATGCTACTGATGATGTGAAAAAGTATGCTGATTATGTTACAAAATCTAATAATGAAGATGGGGTAGCATATGCTATTAAAAATTTTGTTAAAAAGATATAAGGTGAAAAAATGTATCAAGCGCAGAGATTAGAAAAAATACTAGAATTATTAAATAAAAAAGGTCAGGTATCTGCTAAGGAAGTAGTGGAATACTTAGGAGTATCGAGGGATACGATAAGACGTGATTTTCAAATTTTAGGTGAACGCCAAGATGTCCAAAGAACTCATGGTGGATTGATATTACCTAAAGATAGAGCCAATATAAGTTCGTATAAAGAAAGACTGAGAGAATTAACACCTTCTAAGGCGCAGATAGCGTTAAAAGCACAAAGACTCTTGAAAGAAGAAGGGGTATATTTCGTAGATGCTTCTACAATAACAACAAAAATTGTTGAAGAGTTACCTAAGAATACGAAGGTTTATTCTCATTCTTTAGATGTGGCGATTACTGTAAGTGAGAAAGAAAATGTTGATTTTCACCTATTAGGTGGAGAATTTTTTAAGAAACAAAGATTTTATTATGGTAGAGATATTGATATTTTAAAATCTATTAGTTTTGACATAGTATTTACGGGTGCGGCAGGTATTAAGGGAGGCTTAATAACATTAGATGATTATGAAGATGTAGTTGTAAAAAAATTAGCGTTAAAAAATGCGAAAATTAAAGTCCTAGTTGCAGAAATATCAAAATTTGATAAAGATGCAAATTTTATACTCGATGAAATAAGTAATTTTGATTATTTTATCACCGATAAGAAACCATCAGATGAAATAATGGAATTATTAGGTAAAGATATTCAAATAATATATTAACTATGTCCTTATAAATTTATTTTTAATTATTATGACGTGTATAAAATTAATTTATTAGGGGAATATCGGAATCAACTTTTATGTATTTAAGGGTTGATTCTTTTTTGTATGAAAAATTTAATAAAAGTTAACGAGCAGACAGATGATATTATTTTACTTGGCAAGAAGAGAGAATGTCTGTTTTTATTATGTGAACTAAGGTTTTTATAGAGAATTCATCAATTAAAGTTCTTAATTTACATATAAAATATTGAAATTATTTTAAAATATCCGATTTTCATTATATTTATGCTTGATTAATATTTTAACTAGTAGTATAATTTAAAATATAGGCGTACGATGAAATATTTTTATGTAAATATAACAGTAAAAAACGTACATTTAAAATGAAAAAGGAGCTTAAAGTATGAAAGTTGCGGTGATTATGGGTTCGAAGTCGGATTATACAACGATGGAAGAAACTTGTAAGTTGTTGGAAGAATTTGAAATTCCTTTTGATAAGAAAGTAGTGAGTGCGCATAGAACACCTGATTTATTAGTAGAATTCTCAAAGAATGCGAAAGCTAATGGTTATTCGTTAATCATAGCGGCAGCAGGAGGAGCAGCACATCTTCCGGGTATGGTTGCTTCTATGACGACATTACCAGTCATTGGGGTTCCGATTAAATCAAGCGTATTGAGTGGAGTCGATTCATTGTATTCAATTGTTCAGATGCCTGCAGGTGTTCCAGTTTTAACTATGGCAATAGGTGTAGCTGGAGCAAAAAATGCGGCTATAAGTGCTTTATCGATACTAGGGATTACTAATGAAAAGTATGCTGCTAAGTGCGAACGATTCAAAAAAGAACAAGAAAGAATAGTATTGGAAGAGATGAAACTATGATTAAGACAATATTACCAGGAAA
>CAMYEU010000021.1 GCA_947254465.1 uncultured Gemella sp.
AGTTTCTGGATATAAGTACTCTGCTCTTTCATTTACTAGATCACGTGAGAAGAATACTCCGCTCATAATATCACGAGCTTCATTTACTACCTCTTCTAAATTTTCTAGATTTTCTTCTGTAGATAAATTAATCGTAATTTCTGGAGATTCTTTTCTATCTGATTTATACTTATCAAATTTATATGTTGCGTGTAATGCACCTTCCACTGCAGCATTTACTAGTTTTTCAGTTGGTACGCTGTCAACTTTTGGTAAAGTCACATAAACTTCGTATTCCTTATTACTTATTAAAGATTTTGATAATTTGAAAAATACTTCACGTACTTTATCTTCTACTAAATCTTCTTTTTTTCCTAATCCTAAAAGTATTTCTTTTTCTCCATTAAAAGGGAGATTAGCATATATTTCATTAAGTTTTCCAGAGAATAATTCTCTTTCTTTTGTATATTCTAATAACTTACTTTCGTATGCTTCATTTTCAAATATTGGTGTTACTTTTACACCTGCTTTTTTATTTGTGAAAAATTTCATTTGCTTTACTTCGTACTATGTACGTCCTTTCTTATCTTATATTTTCTAATATTTGTTTAGCTACTTCTTTAGCTTCTAATACTGTATTTTCTAAAGTTGTGCCTTTTTTTGATTTCCCTATAATGAATACATTTGGATATTCTTTTTTCATATATTCATTGAACTTATTTATATTCTTATTATAATTCTTACAACGGAATCTATAGTTGTCTTTAATCTTACTTACATAAAATCTACTTAGTTTTCCTACTGAGCCATGAACTTTTCTCAGTTCACTTTCTATTATTCCTTTTATTTCATCATCATCTTTATTCATTAATTTGCTAACCGCTTCTTCTCTATCAATATAGGCTCTTACGATTTGTATTCCACTCATCTTAATATCAATCCATTTATTACTTACATATTCTAACTTTGTTATATATTCACTATCATTTTTTGGAAAAATAATTTCTCCTATTTCACGATTAATATGTAACTCATCTCTTTTATACACTAGAGTTACAACGATATTAGATGCATACTTCATACTTGAATAAAATTCATTTATTTTTTCATCTCCATTAAATAATGGTAAGAAGTTCTTTTGATTTAATGTAAGTATTATATAATCATAATAATAGATACTGCCATTTGAATGAACTAGGTACTTATCACCTTTTTTTTCTATTTTTTCAACTTTACGATTTAACTCTAAAAATACTTTATCAGAAAAATTAGATTCTAATGTTTCTATAAAAGATTTTAAAGTGAATTTTAATCTATACTCAGAACCTACTGTTATATTATCAATAACATTTCTATTATACATATCTTCTAAAATTTTATTAATATCTTCTTTTTGAATTGTTAAAAATGATAGTTCTGGCATTAAACTTATCATACTTTGCTTAGAAATATCACAAGCATAGTGACTTGTTAATAATGGTTCTATTAGTTTTTCATATATTCGCTCATTAATAATAGTTTTAAAAAATTTTTCAACTGTCAATTCCTTTATATCTTCATCTTCTAGAGTATTATACATATTATATAAAATAGATAATTTTTCTTTAAAAGTAAACAAATCTGACATTAATAACTCTCTTTTATCTAAAGGGACACCATAAAGCATTTTCTCTGGTAAGTATTTTATTCCTTCTTTTGTAAAAAAAACTTTCTTCGTACTTCCACTCTTTATTAGATATCTATGTAGACCAAGCTCTACCATTAGATAAAATAATACTCCCTGTTCACTAATTGAATTATGCCACCCATTATCATAAATTTCTTGACCAAATTGAAATTTTCCAAACCTATCATTTACAAACTCTAATTCTCTTTCAATCAAATCTATATTAAATTTTCTTGAGTTTACTCCCGAGAATTTATCTAAGAAATAAGCACAACTCACTCCCGATAAATCTCCTCCTATTATTGCTATATTTTTCATGACAATTCCTTCTATTTTATTTTTTCAATAAAAATTTTAGCTATAATATTAGCAAATACTAATGATGCTGTGATTATTGCTATCGGTATTCCTTCGAAATTACTAAATAATACTGCAAATAATGCAAGTAGTATTGTAGTTACTAACATTACAACAGTTAATAATTTCTTAAAACTACCGACTTTAATACTTTCATCAACTGGTAGTATACTATGCCAAATATTATTACCCATCTGTTTATACAGAGGAACAAGTTGAATAATTGTTAAATAACTATAAGATATAATAGCTACTGCACTTACGTACGAATTTTTAAAACTAAAAATTATTAATCCTGATAATAGCATAAGCCTTAAAGCTAAAAATACTGTGTTTTCCTGTCTTAAAAAGACCCTATAATAATAATATTTAAAGCTATTATCTTTATTGAAATTATCGTTAGTTAATTTAGGTAAAAGTGCATCAAAATACTTCCTTCTAGCTACTTTTACTCCGTTTAATGGTACATCTACAAACATACTAACGAATTTCAAGTAACTTTCTATACGATGTTTATCGTATTCAGCTGCTTCACTCCATTTAACAATTAGCTTCTCTTGATCTTCTAAATTCTTTGCATTCATTGCATTCTTAAAAATATAATATGTACAGAAAGATAAACAAATTATTCCAGCTATATCAATAATAAGAATATAAGAATTAATTATAAATACTGCAATGATTTGTACGAAAGTCACTACAAGTTGTAAAATTTTAATCCAAACAATTTCTTTATAGTGAATAACTTGAACGTATTTTAATAAATTGTTTAATACAATTACTATAATCAATAAACATATAGCTAATTTATCAACATTACCTATAATACTAGTAATAGGTTTCACCGTAAAATAAAAAATGACAAATGCTATAGTGTGCATTACCGATATATTAATAACTGTTTTTTTTCCTACATTTTTATAATACTTCTCTAATGGAAGTAAGAATACAGCATCAGCTTCTTTTATATACGTTTTAATCTTTGTACTAACTAAAAAATAACTGAATGCTAAAGCTGCTGCAATAAACACTGAATACAATTCAGACTGACTAGCAATGGAAATCCACTTCGAGTAATTAATAAGCGCTGCTCCTAACACAATAATAAGAAACATAATTAGGTGCGAATTAAAAATGTACTTGCTATATGTTAGTTTTAGCTCCTGCTCTTTCTTACGTCTATCTGCAAAAATATTCTCTATATTACTCATTACTATCTCTCACCGTTAATGATAGATAAATTTCATCTAAAGACGCACCTGCCATATTAAATTCGGCCCTTAGTTGTTCTAGATTACCATTCGCAAGAATTTTTCCTTCGTGAATAATAACAAAGTTATCACAATACTTCTCCGCTGTAGCTAGTATATGTGTAGACATCAGCAAACTAGCTCCAGCATCCCTTCTTTCACACATTAAATTAATTAGATCATTTATTGCTATAGGATCTAACCCTAGGAATGGTTCATCAATTATGTATAAGTTTGGTTCTACTAAAAAGGCGCATATAATCATTACCTTTTGTTTCATTCCTTTTGAAAAGTGTACCGGGAAAAATTTCTTCTTATCACTTAGTTTAAACAACTCTAGCAATTTTTCAGCTTTTTTCCACGTATCTTCCATACTTAATCCATAGGCCATCGCTGTTAGATTTATATGCTCTTCTAGTGTTAATTCTTCATATAAAATGGGTGATTCTGGAATATAACTTATACTCTTTCTATATTTTTCATTATCACGAGTAATTGTAATACCATTAACCTTTATCTCACCTTCCATAGGTCTAAGTAATCCCAGTATATGTTTAATTGTAGTACTTTTACCAGCTCCATTAAGACCAATTAGAGCTGTTATACTACCTTTCGGTATTTGTATGTTGATATTATCTATAATTTTTCTACGATTATAACCCCCACCAAGATTACTAATTTCTAATACATTAGTCATTATGTTTATCTCCTCTTTTTAGCTTCTTTATTATTTTATCAATTTGCCGAAATGTGTCTTCTTTACTATAGCTATTATTAATAACATAATCACCTAATGATGCTTTTTCTTTCGCCTTCATTTGACTTTCTATACGCATGAGAGCTTCTTCCATAGATAAAAAATTCCGCGTCATTAGTCTTTCTAATTGAACTTTTTCATCTACATAAACGACCACAACTTTTTCTACTAAATCTACAAAATTTGCTTCATACAATAAGGCTATATCTAAAAAGACAAGATTTTCATCTTTATGTTCTTTTTGTAATTTTAAAATTAATTCTCTAATTTTAGGATGAATAATACTATTTAAAATCTTTAAATTATCATCATTACCAAAAACTAACCTACCTAATTTTTCGCGACTTATTTCATTATTTTCTAGAATATTATCACCGAATTTTTCAGTTAGTTTTCTTTTTACATCATTGCTAGTAAGCGCAACATGTCCAAGTTTATCGGCATCAATAATAGTATACCCCTTTTCTATTAAATAGTCTGATACAGTACTTTTTCCACATGCTATACTTCCTGTAATTCCAATATTCAAATTATCATCTCCATTAAATTACTTAAATACAATTTTATCATAAACTGCAAGCATTTACCATAGTTTAAAAACTATTCAGTCTCTTTACTAAATAACTAAAGAATATAGTTTAATATGAAAGAAAAGATTAATAAGTTTATAACTCATTAATCTTTTTCAATATTAATTATCCCTTATATGGATGTATATCCATTTCTTCTAATTTAACAAATTTTTTCTTCGTTACTAATTTAAATACTATATACATTACTACACCGACAGCCGGACAAACTAAGTTATATGACATTTTTACAAAACCACCTGTTGCGTAATCAGCTACTAATTGTAGTAATATTATTGTTGCAAAAGAAAATAGTGCAATGTATGATCCTACAACACCTGTTTTGGATGTGTAAGGAAGAACATCTTCAGCTTTTTTCCCTTGCTTAACAATTGCTCTTCTTAAACGAATTTGAGATATTAATGAAACCATCCAAATTATCATTACTATAATACCAACCATAGAAAGTAACATATAATATCCACTTGGATTTAATCTTTCAAAAATAAAGCATAATACCATAAATATTGCCGAGAAAGTTAAAGCAAACACTGGTACTGAATTAGTATTTAATTTTTTAAATGCTTTAGGACCGTAATTATGCGAACTTAACGAAAACAACTGTCTACTAGAAACATACATACCTGAATTTGCTGCTGATAAAACTGAAGTTAAAATTACAGCATTCATAATAACTGCCGCCACTTCTAAACCAATGTTTTGGAATACGATTGTGAATGGAGAGGCTGTTACATTATTTGTGTCTAATAATCTTGGATCATTTGCTGATACTATTGAAGAAATTATTAACATTGTAGCTATATAAAATATTAATATTCTCCAAAAAACTTGTCTAACTGCTTTAGGCATTGTCTCTTTAGGATTTGGAGATTCTCCTGCTGTAACTGCTACAACTTCTGTTCCTCCAAACGAGAATGCAGCAGTCGAAAGAACACCAAATAATCCCAACACACCTGCACTACTTGTTTTTTCACCATTTTGAATAAATGTATGAATACCAGCTTCACTATTCCCAGTAGCTCCAAAGATGATTGCAGCTCCTACTATTAAGAATGCGACAACTGTCATGACTTTTATTATTGTTATCCAGTATTCAACTTCACCAAATACTTTAACACTTACTAAGTTTAATAAATATAAAAATACTAAAAAAACAATACAAATCGAAAACGTTGAAAATTGTCTAAAGAATTCCCAGTAATGTAATATTTTCGATAATGTTATTATATCAACACTTGCTACTAAAATCCACAGTATCCAAAACAACCAACCGACTCCAAATCCTACTCCTGGATCTATAAATCTAGTTGCATATGCTCCAAATGAGCCTGAAACTGGATAAAATGTTGCTAATTCTCCTATAGAAGCCATTAAAAAGTATATAATAACTCCAATTAATGCATATGTTAAAACTGCTCCGTAAGAACCTGCTTTACTAACTACTGCACCACTAGCCATAAATAATCCCGTACCTATACATCCACCTATAGCTATCATACTAATATGACGAGCTTGCAGTTTTCTTTCCATCTTTGAATCTGCCATTCTTTTCATCCTTTCATTAATTAATTATATAAATATAGATTATACAAGATTTAATACAATTTGTAAATAAATTTTCAGACTTTTTTAGATAATTTTTTCAATTTTTATTTTTAAGATTTAATTTCATAATTTTTGAAAATGATATCACCTATCATTTATTGGGATTTATTTTTATATTTCAAAATATAATATATTTACTAAAATGGTTATAAATATATTATTTTAGATTAGTTAATTATGAAATATTTATTATATATTTTATATAAATTTATTTTTTACATGTCCTTTTAAGTACTTTATAGAAAACATTTACAGAGTTATTCTTTGTGGTATAATTTTTGTATAAAAAATATATTAGATATATTAATATTAGGAGGCATTATTATGACAACATTTTACAAAGAGGCTAGGGAGTTTGCAAAAAAATATATAGATCCTATTGCAAAAGAAATAGACGAACAAGAAAGATTTCCTGAAGAAGTATTTAAAGAGTTAGGAAAAGCTGGATATTTTAAACTAATGATTCCAACTGAACTTGGAGGGTTAGGAAAAGATATGCAAGAACATGTAGATGCATGTCGCGCTTTCGCTAAATCAAGTGCTACAGTAGGTCTATGTTATATGATGCATAATGTTGCACTAAACTGTGTTCTCTCTTATGCTGACGATAATCTAAAATCAAAAATTTGCAAAGACATTGTTGAAAATGAAAAATTTATGGCACTTGCGTACAGTGAATTAGGAACTGGGACACACTTCTATATCTCAGATGTAAAAACTGAATTTAAAGATAATTCAGTAGTATTCAATGGACTAAAAAGTATGGTGACTTCTGCAGAATTTGCATCTTATTATCTTGTTCTTACTCCTTCAGATGTGAAAGGTGGAATTGATAACTGGGTATTCCCTCTATGTAGCGATGGTCTAGAATTCAAACCTTCTACTTGGCATGGTCTAGGAATGCGTGGTAATGTTTCTTGCCAAATGGCAATTAACAATGTTGAATTAAATAAAGAACTACGCATTGGTCAAGCTGGATCAGGAGTTGACCAAGTATTCACTATTGTAGCAACATACTTCATCACAGGACTTGCTGCTGTCTACAGTGGTCTTTGCGAAGCAATACTAGAAGAAGCTGTCGCACACACTACTAATAGAAAATATCCTGATGGAAAATCTCTAAGCGAAATTGAAACAGTGCAAATTCATCTTGCTAAAATCTATAGCCAAACTAATGCAGCAGTCCTTGGAACAAACGAAGCAGCTCGTAGTTTCTTAAATAAAGATGCTGATATGCTAGCTAAAATCTTATCAGCTAGAATTTTTGCTAGTGAAGCTGCTATTGAATTAGCCCGTCTTGGTATGCGTGTTGGTGGTGGTAAAGCATATAACCGTGTTGGAAATATGGAACGCTATCTAAGAGATGCATTCGCAAGTCATATTATGGCACCTAGTGTTGACGTGCTTACTATCTGGTTAGGTAAAGCTATCACAGGTCAACAATTACCATAGAATATTTTTCTGAAATAACTCATATAAGAGGCACCTAAATGTCCTAAATTTTCAAAAGTTTATATGAGAACTCATAAGCTTTACAGGAGGACTCGACAAAATCTTGTTTCATCGAAATCAAGATTTTTGAGTCACCTCCTATTTTTAAAATATAATTAAAAAGAGGTATATTATTATGACAAAATTAAAAGTTGGAGCTGTTATTTATGATCCTAAGGTTACTGTAATCTGGGGAATTATTGCAAAATTTTTTGAAGATGAAAACTTCCCTATCGAACCAGTTTATTACAAGGATTACAAAGGTCAAGTTGATGGTTTATTAGCTAAAGAAATTGATGTGGCTTGGAATTCTCCTTTAGCCTGGTTAGATACAAATATACGTACTAAAGGTACTGCACTAAGCGGTTCTATGCGTGATACAGACCGCGATCGTAGTTCATATTTAGTAGTAAAAGCTAACAGTAACATAAATTCTATTGAAGACTTAAAAGATAAAACAATTGGATTCGGTGCAATTGATTCACCACAAGCCAGATTAATTCCTATTAACCATCTTCACAAACTTGGTTTAGAATTTGGAAAAGATTATACTGAAAAACGATTTGATATCGGTGTTGGGCTTCATGGTGACCATGTTGGTGGAGAGCTTGATTCAGCAATTGCTTTAAAAAATGATGAAGTAGCAGCTACGTGGATGCTGGATTTAAACTATAATGCATGGATTGCAGATGGAACTCTAGATGAAAATCAGGTTAAAATCTTATCAAAAACAGATTTCTTTGATCACTGTATCTTCTCAGGACATCCAGAATTAGACATAGCTCGTTTTGAAAAATTTATAGAAGTATTACACAAAATGGATTACAATAATCCTGAGCATAAAGAAATGATGGATATGGAAGGATTAAAAGAATGGATATCTGGTCGTACTTCTGGATTTAAACAACTTACTGAAGCCAATGAATATTTAGATTTTTTTAAAGAGTTTCATGGTGAATAATTATGACTAATTCATCTTTCTTAGTTTCTCTTCTTGGCAGTATGCCTCGTAGTAAAAAACTATTAACCGCAAAACGAAAATTGAATAAAGGAAATATAGACTTAAAAACATATCAAGAAATCCTAGATGAAGAAACAAAATATGTAGTTGAACTTCAAGAAAATAATTATATTGATATAATCACTAGCGGTGAACTAAATCGAGATAATTATGTTTCATTTATTGCTGAGCGTTTAGATGGTGTTACAATGATGAGTATGGCTGATATGTTTGATTATATTGAGGATAAGCAGGGCTTTGAACAAATATTAGAAATACTAGACGTTCCTGCAATTAGTATAAAAAATGCAATTTGTACTGGAAAAGTAAAATATAATAAACCTTTGGTTGCTGATGAAATGATTGAACTAAAAAAACTAACTGATAAGAAGATCAAAGCAACATTACCAGGTCCCTATTTAATAACTAGATCTATGTGGTTACCTGCTCTATCAAAACAATATTACGATAACAAGGATTCTCTAGGTGAAGATATTATTAAAATATTAAAAGAAGAAATTGATTCATTAGCAAAAATAGGAGTAGATGTTATTCAATTTGATGAGCCTGTATTAACCGAAGTAGTATTTTCTGAAGGAAAAACAAGATCATTTATGTGTGCAGCACTATCCGAAAAAAAAGATCCTACTGAAGAATTAAAATTCGCTACTAAATTAATTAAATCTGTAATAGATTATGCTAAAAAAAAAGGAGTATTAGTTTCTCTTCATGTATGCCGAGGTAACTGGAGTCGTGATGAAAGTATTCTCCTTACTGGACCATATACTCCACTACTTCCACTATTCGAAGAAACTCTTCCTAATATACTTACATTAGAGTTTTCTACTCCTCGTGCTGGTGAAATATCATCATTACTTAGTAGTGATTTAATAAGAAATAACTGTATACTTGGACTTGGAGTTATGAATCCAAGAACCGATGATATCGAGCCATTAGAGAATATTTTGGCACGTGTAGAAGAGGTTATGCAATATATTCCTAAGGAACGAATTTGGTTAAATCCCGACTGTGGCTTTGCTACATTTGCAAATAGACCGGTAAGTACAATGGAGACTATTGATAAAAAATTAGCTCGTCTAAATGAGGCTAAAAACACATTGAGGCAGCTATATGACTAATTTATACGAATCAAATAATTATGACCTTAGCTTTAGAGGAATTTTATCGAATAATGATTTTAAACTATATACTAATAATAATACTATTTTAGTTTCAAGTGATATTAACTTTGATATTAATGCAGATTATAGAAGCAGCATAAATTATTTAGCATCTTCAATATTAGGTGGGATAGCCCATACTATAATAAATGAAAGTAAACATTCTAATATAGTCATTGAAGAACTTGAGGGAAAAATTCATCTAGTATTAAAAAATCCTCTAACCCTTTTAAATGTTAAAGGTTATAACGAAAAACCAAAAATTGATAGCTGTTTAATCACGTATTATTTATATGCAGATATTGATGAAACTAATCTTATAGAATTTTGTAATTCATCACTAAATAAATCCTTTATTTACAATACACTAAAAAATGCAATCAATTTTAAAATAAAATTTATTCTAATTGATTAGAATACAGGGAGTGATTAAAAAATTGTAATCTTAGTAATTTTGTAGTATCACTCCCTATCATTTTAATTTATCTATATTTTTTAGTTTTTATTCTCGTCTATTACAACATAAAAAAGAAAAAATCGAGCAATCTCGATTTTTCTTTTTTTTCATTTATTAGATTTCTCTTCTTGTTCTTCTTCTTGGACGTGGGTACATTTCTTGTTCTACTTCGTTTTTACCGTATCCACTTGTGAATGAGCTAGCTTCTGGTTGAGCTGGACGTTGTGCTAAGATATCTCTTTCAACACTCACTCCATCTTCTTCGAATCCAGTAGCGATTACTGTAACAACGATTTCATCAGTTTTTTCTAGCTCTTCGTTAAATACTGTACCGAAGATCATGTTTACTTCATCGTCACTAGCTTCTTGAACGATACTTGCAGCTGCTTGAGCTTCAAATAAACTTAATGATGGTCCACCTGTGATGTTTAATAACACACCTTTTGCTCCAACGATAGAAGTTTCTAATAATGGAGATGAAATAGCTTTTTTAGCTGCTTCGATAGCTCTGTTTTCACCTGAAGCTACACCGATACCCATTAATGCTGAACCTTGGTCAGCCATGATAGCTTTAACATCAGCGAAGTCAAGGTTAACTGTACCAGATACGTTAATTAAGTCAGAAATACCTTGTACCCCTTGACGTAATACGTTATCAGCTTCAACGAATGCTTGCATCATTGGAGTAGATTTATCAACGATATCTAATAATCTATCGTTAGGAATAACGATAAGTGTATCTACTGCACCTTTAAGTGAGTTAATTCCTGCTGTAGATTGTACTTGACGTTTTTTACCTTCAAAGTTAAATGGACGAGTAACAACACCTACTGTTAATGCTCCTAATTCTTTAGCAATACCTGCTACGATTGGAGCGGCACCAGTACCTGTTCCTCCACCCATACCAGAAGTAACGAATACCATATCCGCTCCTTCTAGTGCTGCTTCAATTTTATCTTTAGTTTCTTCAGCTGCTTTACGTCCTACCTCTGGATTAGCTCCAGCTCCAAGACCTTTAGTTAATTTTTCACCAATTTGAATTCTTACGTCTGCTTTAGAACGTTTTAATGCTTGAGCATCCGTGTTTACTGCGATAAACTCTACATTTTGAATTCCACTTTCTACCATTCGGTCAACGGCGTTACCTCCACCGCCACCGACACCTACTACTTTAATTACTGCTGATTGATCAAATTCTTCAAACATTCTTTATTTCCTCCTGATTATTATTCAAAAAACGAATTATACATTTTAGTTATTTTATCAAAAAAGTTTTTCTCTTCTTTGTCTTTATCTTTTTTCTCTTCTTCGTAATAAACTTCTTCCTCTAACTCTTCTTTATGAGGTTCAGTTATTACCGGTGCATCAACATTTGAACTATTTACCGAAATTTCTTGCACTGCAGAAACATTTTCAAATGTTGAATTTGTATTTTTTACTGTTGGTATTTCATCTGTTACTTGGTAACCAAATAATGATTCGATTTTATAACTGCTAGTTAACGTTCCAACTACTACTGAAAGTTCCGGAGAATTAGCTCCAATAATCTTTGGAGATCCAATTCTAACATTCATTTTTCTTAACATTTCTTTTGCTAAGTCTAACACTCCTGGCATTAAAGTTGTACCACCAGTTAGTACTACATTTCCTTTTACTCTATTTATTCCCGCTTTTCTAAGAACATCAAATGAACGTAAGATTATTTCTTCAACTATTTCCTCAATATAGTCGGCAAGCTCTTTTTGAGTATATGGTTCTTCATCTGGCTCTAAGTTATCTAATTCAATAATTACTTGTGGAGAGGCTAAATCATAAAATGCATGTCCTTGCGTAACTTTTATTTCTTCAGCTCTCTTCAAAGGAACATTCAATACATCAGAGATTGTACGTGTAATATCTTCACCTGCTAGTTCTATTGATTGTGACAACTGTAGTATTCCATCTTCAAAATAACTTACTGTCGTTAGCCCAGCACCTATATCAATTATCACTGAACCATAATCTTTTTCTTCTTCATTAAGTAATAATTCACCCAATGAATGTGATGTACAAAATGTTTCATTACAATCCAAACGTAAATTTTCAATACTTTTATATATTGTGTGTAGGTGAGTTTTAGATGTTAAAACTCTATTACCTGTAACTTCAAATGTATTATGAACAGTCATTCCTTTTGGTTTTCTTATATTTTCAATATCATCAAGGCGATAGTAATCTGGAATTACTTGAACTACTTCTCTTTCACGTGGCAATGGTAGAATCTTAGCTTCTTCAACAACTTCTTCGATATCCCTACCATCAATATCATGTTTTGTATCAAATTTAATTTCCGCTACACTTTTTTTTATATGAGTGTGTATACTTGGAACTGCTACATATAACGATCTTATGTCTTTATTAGCTTCACTTTTTGCAATGTCTATCGCTTTTTGAATATCTCTAGAGGCAGATTCTACATCAATAATGTTACCACGTTTAATCGATGTAGTTTTTACAATACCTACTCCGAGTATATTCAATTTTTCATATACTACATCTGCTATAATCACTTTTATACTAGATGATCCCAGATCTATTGAAGTATACAATTGTGAACTCAAGTCAAACACTCCTTCCTTTTAAAACTTTGTTATTATAATAAAATTGTAAATACACACTGATTTTATTTACACATACTAAATTATAACATAAAATCAAAAAAAAAAATATGCAAAACTTCAAAAAAATTTAAATTTTATTAAAATATTTTCAATTTGTAATATAATTTGAAACTTTTTTAAATTTATATTATTTTTAACTAAAAAAGTATCCAAAATTTTATATTTTGGATACTTTTTTACTATTTCCTTATATTATTATTTACCTATTGTTTTGTATTATTTTTGTTTATCGTTGAAGAGTTAGTTTGTTTATTTGTAGTAGAATTTTCAGCTTTGTTATCTTTTTTTACTTCGTTTTTATTTTTATCATATTTACTATCTTTTTCTGTAGAATCTTCCCTTAAACCTTGTCTTGTCAATAATTGTTTTATACTATCATTTCTTTTTTGCTCTGATTTTGGAGTTTCAAGATATGAACCATTTATTAAATTTAAAGTTGTATTATTTTTATCTTCAATATATTTAGATATCTCTTCATAATAATTTAACTTATTCGAAAAACTTGACCTTAGAGCTTTAACTTTTTGGCCATCTTTCATATAAATAATAATATTATCATTCTCATCATTAATAATTTCTGAAATTTGAGATTTTACTTCCTCTTTTAAATTATTTAAATTCTTGTATATTTCTTCTAATTTACTGCCATCATCTTTAAAATTTTCTAAAATTGGTAAATTATAATTATTTTTTACATTACCTGAATAAGGTTTTCCATTTTCCATAATTATTTCAAAACTACCATCTTCTTTTTTATTTTGTGCAATAAAATTATATTCTTCTACTTTTATCTCAATAGTAGAGGGTAATTTTGAATGAACTGATACGAACTTAAATATTTCAAACTTTGATTGTATGTTATTTTGAATTTCATTATCTTTTATAGCCCAAGTTTTTAAATCATTATTTATGTTTCCTGCTTTCAGTATTTCTTCCTTACTAATTTGATTATTACCTTCAATTTTAATAGTTTTTAATTTTAAATAATTACTAAATAGTAATAAGAATACTGATATCACAATTAAAAATAAAGTTACTATAAATATTAGTTCTCTTCTTTTTTTCCTTTTAATTTTCTCTAATGAACTTCTTCTTTTCTCATTATCTAATTTTGAAAGTAACTTTTTATTCTTCCTGTTCATAGTTTTTTAATCCTCTTGACTAATCTTTTCAAACGTTGCTATAAATTCCTCTCCACGATCTTCAAAACATCTATATTGATCCCATGATGCACATGCTGGTGATAATAAAACTATATCTCCTCTTTTTGCAAGTTTATTTGCTAAGAAAGTTGCATCATCTATTTTTGTTGCTCTCTCACATTCTACCCCATTAGTAGTTGCTAAGTTAAATAATATCTCTTTACTTTCACCAACAACAACCATTGCTTTAATTCTCGGGAAAAATGGAACAAGTTCTTTAAAGTCAATTCCTCTATCTTTCCCTCCACACACTAATATTATATTATTTTCAAATCCAGAAAGTGCAGTGGTTGTAGCTACTGGATTAGTAGCTTTAGAGTCATTATAGAACTTCACCTGTCTCTTATACACATCTCCGAGCCCACGAGACATCTCAGGAT
>CAMYEU010000022.1 GCA_947254465.1 uncultured Gemella sp.
TACACACTGCATATCGTCGGCAGCGTCAGATGTGTATAAGAGACAGATACTATAAAGAAAGATATGGTATGTCAAGTGAAGATTATGATGAATTCGAAGCGGAGATTACAAAGCGTATTCTAGATAATTATCATAATGCTCCAGTATTACCAGGGATTGCAGAACTTATGGAATATCTGTATAACAAAGGAATTAAAATGGCAGTTGCATCAAATGGAAAGAGAGAGCATATAGAAACTGGGCTACAGAGAAAAGGGTTTGAGAAATATATTTCTGCTATTGCAACAAAAGCGGAAGTAAGTAATCCAAAACCTGCTCCGGATATTTATTTGTTAGTTGCTGAGAAGTTAGGGGTAAATATAAATAATTCTATAGCTATAGAAGACTCGCGCCCAGGGGCGTTAGGAGCAGTAGCATCGGGAGCGACGTTAATACTGCAAACGAATGATATTACAAAACATATGGACTTCACAGGAGTGGATTATAAATATAAAGATGTAGATTTAGTTGAAATAATTAAAGAAATTGTTGAGAATAAATAGTATACAAAAACTAATCAGAGGAGTATAATAAAATTATTAAGAGTAATCTTAAAATCGAATATACAAAGGGAGACTGTTATGTATACGTCTAATTTAAAAATTAAAGAAGGATTTACTTCACATGCAACAACACCACTTGGTGGAGAATATAAAATGTTTATAGAAGAAAGTAAAGATGGTCCAATGGATCTATTTGCCACAGCATACAATGGATGTGTAAGTATGTGTGCAAAAGGATATTTCTTCAGAGCATACGAATTAGTAGATTTAGTAATTGAAACTGAGTTGGTTGTGGACTATGATAATAAAAAAATTGTAGCTAATGTTCATGTAGATAGAACAGAAGAGCAACTAGCTGCTGGAGATAGACAAGGTGTACTAGATAATATTAAACTGCGCTGTAAAGTATCTCATTTATTATCTTCTGATTTAGAAATTCAATATAATATTTTACCGTTAAAATAAAATAAATAAACGAAAAACTTAGGGTGCAAAGCTCTAAGTTTTTTATTTTCCAGAGGAGAAAAAAGTTTTTTTCTTCTATATAATAATCATTATTTTGGTGAAAGAAAAAAGAATAAAAAATAGAAAACATATTCATAAAATTTTTTAAAATTTTTTCGTCAAAACTCTTGCATTATATGCTTTAACCATGTATAATAATAAATGTTGGTCTTGCAAAAGACTTGCGTTGAAGCGAAAGGTTACTGACACGCCCGGCCGCTTTGCCATGGCATGGCGTGCTGGAGAACTTTCGTGGAGAAGTCGCTACTAGATAGCGGCGAATAAATGTATAGGAGGAGAAATGATGGCAAAACAAAAAATTCGTATTCGTCTTAAAGGATATGATCACAGATTAGTAGATCAAAGTGCAGAGAAAATTGTTGAAACTGCAAAACGTTCTGGAGCAAAAGTTTCTGGACCAATTCCATTACCAACGGAAAAAGCAGTATACACAATCTTACGTTCAGTTCACATTTACAAAGATAGCCGTGAACAATTCGAACAACGTACACACAAACGCCTAATCGATATTATTGAACCAACACAAAAAACAGTTGACGCTTTAATCAGCTTAAACTTACCATCAGGTGTTGACATCGAATTAAAATTATAATTATAGGAGGTGACTTTCGATGACCAAAGGTATCTTAGGAAGAAAAGTAGGTATGACTCAAATCTTCGCTGAAAATGGAGAATTAATTCCAGTAACAGTAGTTGAAGCGAAAGGTAACGTCGTATTACAAAAGAAAACAGAAGAAGTTGAAGGATACAACGCAATCCAATTAGGATTCGACGACAAACGTCCTTACGACAAAGAGCGTAAAGACCGTTTAGTAAAAGTTGCGAACAAACCTGAACAAGGTCACGCAGATAAAGCTAACACTGCTCCAAAACGTTTCGTACGCGAAATCAGAGATGCAGAAGTTGCTAATTATGAAGTAGGTCAAGAAGTCCAAGTTGATATTTTTGCAGCAGGGGACTTAGTTGACGTAACAGGAGTAAGTAAAGGTAAAGGATTCCAAGGGGCTATCAAGCGTCATGGACAAAGCCGCGGACCAATGGCTCACGGTTCTCGTTACCACCGTCGTCCTGGGTCAATGGGACCTGTAGCACCTAACCGTGTATTCAAAGGTAAAGCATTACCAGGTCAAATGGGTGGAGTTACAGTTACTACTCAAAACTTAGAAATCGTAAGCGTAGATGTAGAAAATGGATTAATCCTAGTTAAAGGATGTATTCCAGGATCTAAAAAAAGCTTCGTAAAAATCCAATCAGCAGTTAAATCTGGTAAATAATCGGAAAATATACGGAAGGAGGAAATTAGATAATGCCACAATTAGATTTATTTAAACAAGACGGTACTAAAGTTGGTGCAGTTGAAGCTAGTGAAGCAGTATTCGGAATCGAACCAAATCAACACGTTTTATTCCAAGCTGTAACTTTACAAAGAGCATCACTTCGTCAAGGTACACACAAAACAAAAGGACGTTCTGAAGTTTCAGGTGGTGGTCGCAAACCATGGCGTCAAAAAGGAACAGGTCGTGCTCGTCAAGGATCTATCCGTTCACCACAATGGCGTGGAGGTGGAATTGTATTCGGGCCTACACCACGTAGCTACAGCTTCAAAATGCCTCGTAAAATGCGTCGTTTAGCACTACGTTCTGCTTTATCTTCTAAAGTAGCAGCTAACGAAGTATTTGCATTAGAAAGCTTATCATTTGATACAATTAAAACTAAAAACTTTAAAGAAATGTTATCAAACCTTAGCCTAGAGAAAAAAGTATTATTCGTAGTTACTGAACTAGAAGAAAATACTGTTTTATCAGGAAGAAATATTCCAGGAGTTGAATTCGTTGAAACAACTGGTCTTAACGTATTAGACATCTTAGGAAGCAACAAAGTTGTATTCACTAAAGATGCAGTAGAAAAAGTTGGGGAGGTATTAGCATAATGGAAGCACGCGATATTATCAAACGCCCAGTACTAACTGAAAAAAGTTATTTATTAATGCAAGAAAATAAATACACTTTCCTAGTAGACACACGCGCTCACAAAACTCAAATTAAACAAGCTATTGAAGAAATCTTCGGAGTTAAAGTTGAGAAAGTAAACGTAATGAACTACAAACCAAAATTCCGTCGTGTTGGAAGATACGGTGGTTACACTAACAAACGTAGAAAAGCTATCGTTAAGTTAGCAGAAGGACAAACAATCGAAGGATTATTCGCTTAAGAATAACAAATACCATTAAGGAGGAAAAATGACAAATGGCAATTAAAGTATATAAAGCTATAACTAACGGTCGTCGTAACATGACATCATTAGATTTCGCTGAAATTACAACTAACAAACCAGAAAAGTCATTATTAGCGCCGCTACCGAAAAAAGCGGGAAGAAATAACCAAGGTAAAATCACTGTTCGTCACCACGGTGGAGGACACAAGAAACAATACCGTATTATTGACTTCAAGAGAAATAAAGACAACGTACCAGCAAAAGTTGCTACTATCGAGTACGATCCAAACCGTTCAGCGAACATCGCTCTATTACATTATGTAGATGGAGAAAAAAGATACATCATCGCTCCTAAAGAACTTAAAGTAGGACAAATTATCGTATCTGGTGAAACTGCTGATATTAAAGTTGGTAATGCATTACCACTAGCAAACATCCCTGTAGGGACATTAATTCACAACATCGAACTTAAACCTGGTAAAGGTGGACAATTAGTACGTTCTGCTGGAGCAAGTGCTCAAGTACTTGGTAAAGAAGGTAAATACGTATTAGTACGTCTTAAATCAGGAGAAGTAAGAATGATCTTAGCAACTTGCCGTGCTACAATCGGTGAAGTTGGTAACGAACAACACGGACTAGTAAATATCGGTAAAGCCGGTAGAACTCGTTGGTTAGGTAAAAGACCAACTGTACGTGGATCTGTTATGAACCCGAACGATCACCCACACGGTGGTGGTGAAGGACGTACTTCAATCGGACGTAAATCACCAATGTCACCATGGGGTAAACCTACTCTTGGTAAGAAAACTCGTTCTAAAAAAGCTCGTTCAAACAAATTTATCGTACGTGCTAGAACTAAATAATAAAATTAAACAAAGGTTAGTTGGTGAGGAGCAAGTGCTCTTTACCAAAGCCTTAAGTATGCAAAGTATCGGAAAGGAGATAACACAATGGCTCGTAGTTTAAAAAAAGGACCATTCGCTGATCACCACTTATTAGCAAAAGTTGAAAAAATGAACGAACAAGAAAAGAAACAAGTAATTAAAACTTGGTCACGTCGTTCAACAATCTTCCCAACATTCATAGGACTTACTTTTGCAGTATATGACGGAAGAAAACATGTACCTGTATATGTGACTGAAGATATGGTAGGACACAAATTAGGTGAGTTTGCACCAACAAGAACTTACAAAGGTCACGTTGCAGACGACAGAAAAACAAGAAGATAATTTAGAAATTAGTAAAATCAAGGAGGCACATTCATGGAGTCAAAAGCAATCGCTAAGACAGTCCGCATCGCTCCTCGTAAAGTAAGACTAGTATTAGACTTAGTACGTGGAAAAAAAGTGGGCGAAGCATTAGGAATTTTAGAATTCACAACTAAATCAGCTTCTTTACCAGTAGCTAAAGTTATTAAATCAGCTGCTGCTAACGCTGAACACAACTATGGAATGAATGTAGAAGACTTAGTAGTATCACAAGCATTTGCAAATGAAGGACCGACTCTTAAAAGATTCCGTCCAAGAGCAAAAGGTGCTGCAAGTTCAATTAACAAAAGAACAAGTCACATCACTATCGTTTTAAGTGACAACAAATAATAAAAATTAAGAAATTATAAAAGCTAAACTAGTTAAAGGAGGCTACAAACTGTGGGTCAAAAAGTACATCCAATAGGCTTACGTGTTGGAGTTATTCGTGATTGGGATTCAAAATGGTATGCGGAAAAAGATTTCGCTGCTAACTTACACGAAGATTTCAAAATCCGTGAGTTCATCAGTAAACAATTAAAAGACGCTTCAGTTTCTAAAGTAGAAATTGAAAGATTTGATAAGAAAGTAAACATTTCAGTACACACTGGTAAACCAGGTATGGTTATCGGTAAAGGTGGTTCTGAAATCGATAAATTAAGATTAGAATTAAACAAATTAACTGGAAAAAGAGTACACATTAATGTAGTTGAAATCAAAAAAGTTGATATCGACGCTAAATTAGTAGCTGAAAACATTGCTCGTCAATTAGAAGCTCGTGTATCATTCCGTCGTGCTCAAAAACAAGCTATCCAAAGAGCTATGAGAGCAGGAGCTAAAGGAATTAAAACTCAAGTATCAGGACGTCTTGGTGGAGCAGATATCGCTCGTGCAGAACACTACTCAGAAGGTTCAGTGCCACTACACACATTAAGAGCAGACATCGACTACGCTCACGAAGAAGCAGATACAACTTATGGTAAACTTGGAGTTAAAGTTTGGATTAACCGTGGTGAAGTATTACCAACTAGAAAATCTGAAAAAGGAGGTAACTAATTTATGTTAATGCCTAAACGTGTTAAATATCGTCGTCAACACAGACAATCAACAAAAGGTAAATCTAAAGGCGGAAACGTAGTAGATTTCGGTGAATATGGATTACAAGCTACTACTGCAGCAAGAGTTACTTCTCGTCAAATAGAAGCTGCTCGTATAGCGATGACTCGTTATATGAAACGTGGTGGTAAAGTTTGGATTAAAATCTTCCCTCACATGCCTTACACTAAAAAACCATTAGAAGTACGTATGGGATCTGGTAAAGGTGCAGTAGAAGGATGGGTTGCAATCGTTAAACCAGGTAGAGTGATGTTCGAAGTTGCTGGAGTAAGTGAAGAAGTTGCACGTGAAGCTCTAAGACTTGCATCTCACAAGTTACCTGTTAAATGTAAATTTGTAAAACGTGAAGAAACAGGTGGTGAAGCATAATGAAAACAAATGAATTCAAATCAATGATTAGAGAATTAACTTCACAAGAGTTAGAAACAAAAATCAAAGAATTAAAAGAAGAGCTTTTCAACTTACGCTTCCAATTGGCAACTGGTCAATTAGAAAATACAGCTCGTATTAGTCAAGTTAGAAAATCAATCGCTCGTATGAAAACTGTTATTCGCGAAAGAGAATTAGCGAATAAATAATATAGGAGGCAAACATGACTGAGAGAAATGATAGAAAAGTTTACGTTGGAAAAGTAGTTTCTGATAAAATGGACAAAACAATCACAGTTTTAGTAGAAACTTACAAAAAACACCCTCTATACGGTAAACGTGTTAAATATTCTAAAAAATTCAAAGCACATGATGAAAACAATGTTGCTAAATTAAATGATATCGTTAAAATAATGGAAACTCGTCCATTATCTGCAACTAAAAACTTCCGTTTAGTAGAAGTAGTAGAAGAAGCAGTTATAATCTAATAAAACTAGGATAAACCCTAAGAAGGAGGCAAAAAGCGCATGATTCAACAAGAAACACGCTTAAAAGTGGCTGATAACTCAGGAGCAAAAGAAGTTTTAACAATTAAAGTTCTAGGTGGTTCAGGACGTAAAGTTGCTAACATTGGTGACGTAATTGTATGTTCTGTTAAAAAAGCAACACCAGGTGGAGTTGTTAAAAAAGGTGAAGTAGTTAAAGCCGTAATCGTTCGTACAAAAACAGGAGCTCGTCGTAATGACGGTTCATATATTAAATTTGATGAAAATGCTTGTGTAATTATCCGTGATGATAAGAGCCCACGTGGTACACGTATTTTCGGACCAGTTGCTCGTGAATTAAGAGACGGTAACTACATGAAAATCGTATCACTAGCTCCAGAAGTATTATAATATAAAAAGTACAGTAAAGAAGGAGGTTAACAAGAAATGTTCATTAAAAAAGGTGATAAAGTTGTAGTAATTACTGGTAAAGACAAAGGTAAAGTTGGTACAGTAATCGAAGCTCAACCTAAAAAAGATCGTGTTGTTGTAGAAGGTGTTAACATCATTAAAAAACACGTTAAGAATTCTCAAGATGCACCTCAAGGTGGAATCGTTGAAAAAGAAGCAGCAATTCACGTATCAAACGTAATGTTACAAGATCCTGAAACTGGAAAAGCGACAAGAGTACGTTTTGAAACAAAAGATGGTAAGAAAGTACGTATCGCAGTAAAATCAGGAAAAGAAATATAATAATAGTTGAAGAAAGGAGGCACTATTTTAGATGGCTCGTTTAGAAGATAAATTTAAATCTGAGATAACAAAAGAATTAATGACAAAATTTGAGTACAGCAGTGTAATGCAAGTACCAAAAATTGAAAAAATCGTAATTAACATGGGTGTAGGTGATGCTGTGCAAAACTCTAAAGCCCTAGACAACGCAGTAGCAGAATTAGCTTTAATTTCTGGTCAAAAACCATTAGTAACAAGAGCTAAAAAATCAATCGCTACTTACAGACTTCGTGAAGGTATGCCTATCGGGGCTAAAGTTACTTTACGTGGAGAAAGAATGTATGAATTCTTCGACAAATTAGTAACTGTAGCACTTCCACGTGTACGTGACTTCCACGGTGTTTCTAAAAAAGCATTCGATGGTCGTGGTAACTACACACTAGGTGTTAAAGAACAATTAATTTTCCCTGAAATTGATTACGATAAAGTAAGTAAAGTACGTGGTATGGACATCGTTATAGTAACAACAGCTAACACAGATGAAGAAGCTCGTGAGTTATTAACACAATGTGGAATGCCATTCGCAAAATAAGAAAGGTGAGGTAAAAGACACATGGCTAAAAAAGCAATGGTAGAGCGTGAATTAAAACGCCAAAAATTAGTTGACAAGTATGCAGCTAAAAGAGCGGAATTAAAAGCTAAAGGTGATTACATCGGACTTAGCAAACTTCCAAAAAACTCAGCTCCAGCTCGTCTACACAATCGTTGTAGCATAACTGGACGTCCTCACGGATACATTGGAAAATTTGGAATCAGCCGTATTAAATTCCGTGAATTAGCTTACAAAGGACAAATTCCTGGAGTTAAAAAAGCAAGTTGGTAATATATTAGTAGAAGAAAGGAGGATTTATCCTAATGACAATGACAGATCCTATCGCAGATATGCTAACACGTATTCGTAATGCTAACATGGTTAAACACGAAACATTAGAATTACCTGCGTCAAATATTAAAAAGCAAATTGCAGAAATCTTAAAACAAGAAGGTTTCATCAATGATGTAGAATACATCGAAGATAACAAACAAGGAAAACTTAAACTTACTCTTAAATACTCAAAAGGTGAAAGAGTAATTAAAGGAATTAAAAGAATTTCAAAACCTGGTTTACGTGTATACGCTAAAGCAGATGAACTGCCAAGAGTATTAAACGGACTAGGAATAGCAATCGTATCAACTTCAAATGGAGTTGTAACTGACAAAGTTGCTCGTAAAAATAACACAGGTGGAGAAGTATTAGCTTACATCTGGTAATATTATAAGGAGGTGCCAATTAAATGTCACGTATAGGTAATAAAGTTATTACAGTACCTGCAGGGGTTGAAGTTAACATCGTTGATAACTTCGCAACAGTTAAAGGACCTAAAGGTGAATTAAAACAACAATTTGATAAAGACATGACTTTCAACATTGAAGGAAGTGAAATCACAGTAGTACGTCCATCTGACTCTAAACGTCACCGTACAGTACACGGAACAACTCGTGCTATCTTAGCTAACATGGTTGAAGGTGTATCTGCTGGATTCAAAAAAGAACTTGAATTAATCGGGGTTGGATACCGTGCTCAAATGCAAGGTAAAAAATTAGTACTAAGTGTTGGATACTCTCACCCAGTTGAATTCGAAGAAATTGATGGAATTAAATTAGGTGTTGAAGGAAACACTAAAGTTAGTATCGAAGGTATTAACAAAGAAGTAGTAGGACAATACGCAGCTAAAGTTCGTGCAGTACGTCCTCCAGAACCTTATAAAGGTAAAGGTATTCGCTACGTTGGTGAATATGTTCGCCGTAAAGAAGGAAAAACTGGTAAATAATAGATAACAGAAAGGAGTGTTTCAAATATGATTACGAAACTTGACAAAAATAAAGTTCGTAAAAAAAGACACGCAAGAGTACGTGTTAAAGTTCAAGGGACTCCAGAAGTTCCACGTTTAAACGTATACCGTTCAAACACAAACATTTACGCACAAATTATTGATGACACTAAAGGTGTTACATTAGCACAAGCTTCTTCATTAAAACTTGAGAACGTTTCTAAATCAAGTGTAGAAGCTGCTAAAGAAGTTGGAAAATTAATCGCAGAAGTAGCTAAAACTAAAGGAATTGAAAAAGTTGTTTTCGACCGTGGAGGATACCTATATCACGGACGTGTTAAAGCATTAGCTGAAGCAGCACGTGAAAACGGACTTGTATTCTAATAAGGAGGGAAATAAGTAGATGCGTCAAGAAGAAATCAAAAAAGAATTTGAAGAACGCGTAGTTGCCATTCGCCGTGTAGCTAAAGTTGTTAAAGGTGGACGTCGTTTCCGTTTCTCTGCTTTAGTAGTAGTTGGTGACAAAAATGGTCGCGTAGGATTTGGTACAGGTAAAGCTCAAGAAGTACCAGATGCAATCAGAAAAGCAGTTGAAGCTGCTAAACATAACTTAATTACTGTACCAGTAGTTAATGGAACAATACCTCACGAAATCATCGGACAATTTGGAGCAGGTTCAGTATTAATTAAACCAGCTGCACCTGGTACAGGGGTTATCGCTGGTGGACCAGTTCGTGCCGTATTAGAATTATCAGGTATTTCAAATATCTTATCAAAATCTCTAGGTTCAAACACACCAGTTAACATGGTTCGTGCTACAATCGAAGGATTAACAAGATTACAAACAGTAGAACACGTAGCAGCTTTACGTGGTAAATCTGTGGAAGAATTATTAGGATAAGAGGAGGGAAAAGAACATGACATTAAAAGTAACCCTAACTCGTAGTACTATTGGTCGTCCAAAGAATCAAAGAAAAGTTGTTGAAGCTCTTGGTCTAAAAAAAATGCACCAAACAGTAGAACACAAAGATAACGCTGCGATTCGTGGAATGATCAACAAAGTTTCACACTTAGTAACAGTAGAAGAAAAATAAGAATTATTAATACAAGGAGGTGCTAGTCTAAATGAAATTACATGAATTACAACCAGTTGAAGGTTCTCGTAAAGAGCGTAACAGAGTAGGTCGTGGGATTGGATCAGGAAATGGTAAAACTTCAGGACGTGGTCAAAAAGGACAAAAAGCACGTAGTGGAGGTGGAGTTCGCCCAGGATTTGAAGGTGGACAAAACCCATTATTCAGACGTATTCCAAAACGTGGATTTAACAATGTAAACAGAAAAGAATTTGCAGTTGTAAATCTTAACGACTTAAACAAATTTGAAGATGGTACTGTAGTATCACCTGCTCTATTATTAGAAACTAAAGTTATTAAAAAAGGACTTTCAGGTGTTAAAGTATTAGCTAACGGTAAATTAGAGAAAAAATTAACTGTACAAGCTCACAAATTTTCATCTTCAGCAAAAGAAGCTATCGAAGCAGCTGGAGGAGTTTGCGAGGTGCTATAATATATGTTTAGTGCATCACTAAATTTATTTAAAGTTAAAGAAACTCGTAATAAAATTTTATTTACCTTATTTGGTATATTCCTATTCCGTATCGGTTCTTATTTACCGATACCCGGAGTAGATGCGGATGTTCTTAAAAGTCAAGATGCATCTGGATTATTCGGAATATTTAATACATTTGCAGGAGGGGCTTTACAACAGTTTTCTGTATTTGCTATGGGGATTATGCCATACATTACAGCATCTATCGTAATTCAACTTATGCAAATGGATGTTATTCCTACATTAACTGAGTGGTCAAAACAAGGTGAAGTAGGTCAAAAGAAAACACAAAAATTAACAAGAGTCTTAGCAATTATCTTAGCATTTATCCAATCGCTTATTATGTCTTATGGATTTAATAATGCATACCATGGATTAATTAAAGATACATCAGTTATAGGATTCATTACAGTAGCTTTAGTATTAACTGCTGGTACAGCATTATTACTATGGCTAGGGGATCAGATATCACAATATGGTGTAGGTAATGGTGTTTCTATCATTATCTTAGCGGGTATTATCGCTCGTTTACCGATGGAATTCATACAAGTTTATGAATCTCAAATTAAAGATGCTGAAAATCTTACATTAGCAATTTTAAAAATTGTTATTGTAGCAATCATTGTTATAGGAATTGTCGCTGCTGTTGTTTACATGCAAGAAGCGATTCGTAAAATTCCTATTCAATACTCTCAAGCGAGAGCAGGTCGTAGAATGTTAGGAGCAAGATCAACTTACTTGCCTCTTAAAGTGAACAGTGCCGGGGTTATCCCAGTAATCTTCGCTATCGCATTCTTACAATTACCTAGAACTATTGCGATATTCGCACCTAATAACGAAAAGTTACAAAAAATTGTATCATATTTCGATTTCAGTCATGTTCTAGGATTAACATTATACGTAGTATTAATTATTGCGTTCTGTTACTTCTATGTAATGGTGCAAGTTAACCCAGAAAAAATGGCTGATAATTTAAGAAAACAAGGAAGTTTTGTTCCAGGGGTTAGACCAGGTAAAAAAACTGAACAATACATTACAGGTATTTTATACAGACTAACGTTTGTAGGTTCAATATTCCTAGCAGCTGTTTCGGTTCTTCCAACAATATTCACAAGCATTGCTAAATTACCAGCATCTGTACAAATTGGTGGTACAAGTTTAATAATTGTTGTCAGTGTAGCACTAGAGACAGTTAAACAACTTAATACTCAATTAACAGAGAAGAACTATAGAAGTTTTATTACAGGACGAAAAGGTGGTAAATAGATTATGATGAATATTATTTTAATGGGATTACCAGGAGCGGGTAAAGGTACTCAAGCAGAACAAATTAAAGCGAATTATCCAATTCCGCATATTTCAACTGGAGATATGTTTAGAGCTGCTATTAAAAATGAGACTCCGCTTGGAAAAGAAGCAAAAAGTTATATTGATAAAGGACAACTTGTTCCTGACAGTGTAACTATAGGATTAGTTGAAGAAAGATTGAATCAAGAAGATGCAAAAGAAGGCTTTTTACTTGACGGTTTTCCAAGAACAGTAGAACAAGCTGAAGCCCTTGATCAAATTTTAGCAAAAACTAATAGAAAAATCGATAAAGTACTAAATATCGATGTAGATCCAGCTATTCTGTTACCTCGTTTAACAGGTAGAAGAATCTGTAAACAATGTGGAAACACTTATCACATGATTTTCAACCCTACAAAAGTAGAAGGTGTTTGTGATAATGATGGTGGTGAACTTTACCAAAGAAGTGATGACAACGAAGAAACAGTTGCTAATCGCTTAGAAGTTAACATTAAACAAACAAAACCTCTTTTAGACTTTTACAGTCAAAAAGAAGGAGTAGTTGAAAATATTAATGGTGACCAAGACATCAAAGTAGTTTTCCAAGACGTACAAAATATATTAGACAAACTGAAATAGTCAGGGAGGAAAAGTATGGCAAAAGATGTCATTGAAGTAGAAGGTTTAGTAGTAGAAAACTTGCCGAATGCAATGTTTAAAGTAGAATTAGAAAATGGTCATATTATTTTAGCTCATGTTTCTGGAAAAATAAGAATGAATTATATAAGAATTTTACCAGGTGATAAAGTTACAGTAGAAATGAGTCCGTATGACCTGACAAAAGGTAGAATAACTTATAGATTCAAGTAAGTTATAAACTCAAGGAGGAAATAACGATGAAAGTAAGACCATCAGTAAAAAAAATCTGTGACAAATGTAAAGTAATTCGTCGTGGTGGTAAAGTATTAGTGATTTGCGAAAACGCAAAACATAAACAAAAACAAGGATAATTAATTAGGAGGTGCAAACTTAATGGCACGTATAGCAGGAGTAGATATTCCACGTGAAAAACGCGTTGTTATATCTCTAACTTATGTATATGGTATAGGTTTAAAAACTTCTCAAAAAATCTTAAAAGAAGCTGGAGTTTCTGAAGATGTGAGAGTTAAAGACTTATCAGAAGATCAATTAGATAAAATTCGTGAAATCGTAGATAACTACAAAACAGAAGGTGACTTACGTCGTGAAGTTTCATTAAACATCAAACGTCTAATGGAAATCGGATGTTACAGAGGAATTCGTCACCGTCGTGGACTTCCAGTAAGAGGGCAAAACACTAAGAACAACTCTCGTACTCGTAAAGGTCCTAAGAAAACAGTTGCGAACAAGAAAAAATAATTAGGATAGGAGGAGAAACACAACTATGGCTCGTAAACAACAATCACGTAAACGTCGTGTGAAAAAAAATATACAAAATGGTGTTGCACACATTCGTTCTACATTCAACAACTCAATCGTAACAATTACAGATGAACATGGTAATGCAGTATCATGGTCAAGTGCAGGAGCACTAGGATTCAAAGGTTCTAGAAAATCTACTCCATTCGCAGCACAAATGGCAAGTGAAGCAGCAGCTAAACAAGCTATGGAACACGGAATGAAATATGTAGATGTAACAGTTAAAGGTCCAGGTGCAGGACGTGAAGCAGCTATTCGTGCATTACAATCTGCTGGATTAGAAGTTACATCAATCAAAGACGTAACTCCAGTTCCTCACAATGGATGTCGCCCACCTAAACGTCGTCGTGTATAATAATAACATAGACAAAATTTAGGAGGTTTAACATAATGTTAGCAATAGAAAAACCAAAAATTCAAATCATTGAAGAATCATCAGATAAAAGATTTGGTCGCTTTGTAGTTGAACCACTTGAACGTGGTTATGGAACTACATTAGGTAATTCATTGAGAAGAATGTTAATCTCATCATTACCAGGAGCAGCAGCAAGAAGCATCGATATTGAAGGAGTTCAACACGAATTCCAAGCAATTAAAGGTGTTGTAGAAGATGTTACTGAAATTATTATGAACGTTAAAAACATCGCGTTTGTAGTTCATTCTGAAGAAGAAAAACAAGTTTCAATCAGTGTTAAAGGTCCTGCAGTTGTTACAGCAGCAGACATCGCTATCGATTCTGATATCGAAGTAGTAAATACTGATCAACACATTGCAACAGTATCTGAAGGCTGTCGCTTATACACATCTCCGAGCCCACGAGACATCTCAGGAGCTCGT
>CAMYEU010000023.1 GCA_947254465.1 uncultured Gemella sp.
GATATTAGGGATTATTGGAGCATATTTGGTGATTGTGCCGATAATATATAATTCTTATGCAAGGTTCTTTACTTTTAACACACCGGAGATTGTATACACTCCAAGTATACTTATCGCAGCTTTTGTTATTTCATTAGGATGTATAAGTTTAGCGATTTATATACCACTTAGAAAAAATTTAAGAGAAAAGAGTGCGTACTTGTTGCGTCCTAAGGCTCCGAGTGGAGGAAGTAGAATATTTTTAGAAAAAATATCATTTATTTGGTCAAGACTTAGCTTTTTAAGGAAGGTAACCTTTAGAAATATTTTCCGCTATAAAATTAGAATGTTAATGACAATTTTTGGAGTCGCAGGATGTCTAACTCTTATGTTTATAGGTTTTGGTATTCGTTATGGAGTAATAAATATTTCTAATGAACAATTCAAAGTAATTAATAAGGTAGATATCGCAGCTACTTATAATCCTTATATAGATAATGAAAGTGTAGAAAAACTTCAAAAAAATATTGATAATAATAAGGATGTTAAAGCTAACACCAAAGTAAATATGCAACTTGCTACTTTTGAAAATAATAATGAAATTGTTGATTCTGCACAGTTGATAACAGTTGACAAAAATGAATATAAGGAGTATATTAATTTAAAAGATAGCAGTGAAAACGAAATTAATATTCCTAAGGATAGAGCTGTAGTAAGTGAAAAAATTGCATATTTACACAAATTGAATATTGGAGATAGTTTTAATATAATTGTAAACAATAAAGAATACACACTTACCGTTGGTGAAATTAATAAAAATTACTTTGGACATACAATATATATTAATAAAGAATATTATGAATCAGTATTTAAAAAACAGTATAAGGACAATACATTCTTAATACAAACTACAGGTGGTAAGAAAACTGTTGAAAGTGTAGTAAATAATTTAAATGATAATAGTGATATAGTAAATATAAGTGATAATTCTAAAATACAAGAGATACTTGATAATTTTATTAAAGGAATAGATATTATAGTGGCAGTTATGGTGATTTGTTCAGTTACCTTAGCACTTGTAGTATTATATAATTTAATAAATGTTAATGTATCTGAGCGTATTAGAGAATTATCAACGATAAAAGTTCTTGGTTTTTATCCAAGTGAAGTAACTATTTATGTATTTAGAGAGATTTTCTACTTGAGTGGGGTAGGTATTATTTTAGGTAATTATCTAGGTTACAAAATGTACTTGAAAATAATACTAGAACTTGCGGGTAGAGGTATGATGTTTAGTAGTAAAGTACCTTTAGTAGTATACTTATTAGCATCAGGTATAACAATATTGATTACTATAATCGTAATGATAGTAATGCATAAAAAACTAAAAAAAGTAAACATGGTAGAAGCTCTTAAGGCAATAGAGTAGAATAGGAGAAAAAATGGCAATTATAATAAATGACGAAGCAAAACAATTATTAAAAGATAAAAATAAAAACTATATATTAGTATCATTATTTCAACAAGCTTGTTGAGGGGGAAGAGTAAATAAAGTTATCGGGGTTTCGATAGCAAGCAAATTCGATAAAGAATTATATTCGAAATATGTAGTTGATGGAATAGATGTTTATATTGACTATAGATTAAATATAGGAGAAAATGTAGAAATTGGTGTTGAAAAATTCCTATTTATGAAATATTTTAACCAAGTGGGAATTACAGCTTAACGACATAGAAAAAAACAACTAGAGATGGAAAATATCATTTCTAGTTGTTTTTATGTCTTAGTTAGAAGAGGCGCTAAGCTCTTCTTCTTTTTTGTGTTTATCGTTGTAGATTTTTTTCATAATACCAATGACGATTGATAGTGCGAATAAACACATTAATCCGATGAACAGATTTCTTGCTCCACCAGAAAGTGTACCACCAACGTATGAGTAAACTATTGTTGCTGGTAGTTGCCCAATTCCTGTAGCAATAAAGAATCGCCAGAAACTCATATTAGTAAGGCCAGCAGCGTAACTAACGAAGTCGAAAGATACGAATGGTAATAATCGACAAATAAGAATAGCTTTGTCTCCGTAGCGTTCGAAGAATACGTCAATACTTGCCATTGCACCTTTACTCGTAAGTTTTTCTACGACATCTCGCCCTAATCCGCGAGCAATATAGAAACATAATGCAGCCCCTATCATCGCAGTTGACCAAGATAATACAGCTCCTAGTACCCATCCAAAGATAGCAGCATTAGATAGCGTGATTAAGAATGCTGGAATTGGTGCAGCGATTGATTGAAGTACCATTAGTACTCCAGAAACAACCGCAGCCCAGGCTCCCCATCCGCGTAGATATTCGATTACTGCATTTGTATCAAATTGAGATAAAGTTGCGAATGCTGTATTAATACCAGTTTTAAAACTAGGTACTGTGAAGTAAATTGCGAAGAAAATTGCAAAGCAAGCAAGTGTAATATATCTTACTTTTTTACGCTGTGCTTTTAATTTTTTCTCTTCTCCAGGATCAACTTCTCTTAAATCGCTAAGTTTTACTTCTTTTTCTTTTAATACTTTAAGTTCATCTTTAGTATAAACTGTTTGATATTTAGAAAGTGTTAAAATAATATAAAGGTTTATTAAGTTAATAACTATCACAGCGATAATAAATGGAGTCTTGATTTGAGTAAGTGAACCAGCGTGTAATATTTCACGAGCTATATACAGTAATGTTTTTGTTTTCCCTGAAAAAATAGCCATTAAAAGTATTATTGCTTCAATAATAAAGAATGTATACTTGCGATTAATACGTTTGAAATATATCCCCGTCATTATACCATATACAGTCCAAACAAAAACTACAAGACTTTGATCAGCAAGCATTTCAAACTTTGTAAAGAAAAATAGTAAAAATGCGAAGAAGTAACCGACTGCTATACCAACACTAGTAAAATAAAATAAAAGTCTTAATCGTTTCATTAACTCTCTCCTTGAAGTTAGTTATTATTTCTTAATGCTGTAGATAACAGCCGCATATGTTCCATCTTCTGGAAGAACATCTTCATTACCTGAAAATTTCACTTCTTTACGAGTTTCAACAGCTCCATAAGTGTAGGTAGTATTTGATATAATACCAACAGGACAACTGTCTAAACAAGATAAGCATCCTGTATTTTTATCAAGAGCGTTTTTCAAGTTACCACCGAAGCGAAAATCAATTTGTTTCCCATTACTGTCTTTTACTACTTCGTTGATGTCATATTTTTTGTCAGCACCATTCCAAGTAATTTCAGCTTTAATTGGTGTTCCTTCTACATGCGTAGTAGTTGCATTATTTGCAGTCATATTGTTTCCAGGTTTAGCACCAATCTCGATTAGGGCGTTGTAGAATTCTTCAGGTTTAGCGAATGCTGTAAATATAGATTTAGCACCGTTTGTACCGCTTTGTTCTACTGAATTGTGTCTTGTAGCTTCATCAAAGTACTTTCCATTGATTTTTGTAAGTACTGTTATAGTGCCCGCTTCTTTATCTACTTTTATTGGTTTATCTAATGATACACCTGCTACATAATCTGCAGGTTGGTTAGAGTTTTGCGATGTTGAATTAGATGAACTACTACAACCAACAGCTGTAAAAGTTAATCCAGCAGCCATAAGGACCGATAATATTTTTTTTGGTTTCATGAAAGAATCCCCCTTATAGTTTTAATTTATCATATATTTGTATTATAACATTTATATAATGCTGTAACAATAATCTGTAATAAATATTATAAATTTAGTAGACAAAATACTAGAAATTTAATTTAATTATAAAAAAATATTATTTTACTTTAAATGTAATATATTGATAGGAATAATAAGTATGTAACTGTATTGAATAAATAATTTATTATAAATTTTATACTCTAGGATATAAAATAATAAAAATGAATAATTGATATATATTATCAACTATTCTGTGTAGCATATTTGGGATAATATAGATGTAACAATTATTAGCTAAATAATCGGAAATATGGTATAATAGTTCAGTTATAAATGAAAAATATAAGGATTTTATGAAAAAAAGTAAAAAATCAGAGAAAGGAGAAAATAATGTTAATTCAATTAAATAATGTAACAAAGAATTTCGTTGTCAATGAAATTTTTTCAAATGTGAAATTAGAAATTAATGATAAAGATCGTGTTGCCATTGTAGGAAGAAATGGAGCGGGGAAGAGTACGTTATTAAAAATTATATCAGGTGCTATTAGTTTCGATAGTGGGGAGAGAACTATTTCTAAGAATACAACTGTTGGATATTTATCTCAAGAATTTATCGTAAGAGAAGATTTGTCAATTTATGAAGAGATGATTACATGTTTTGATGAAATTATTACATTAGAAGCAGAATTAGAAAAACTTTCATTTGAATTGACTCCAGAAAATATAGAAAATGATCCAACGCTACTTAATAAATTCGATAGATTACAAAATGAAGTGCTAACACATAAGGATTATCATTATAAAAGTAAGATAGAGAGTGTATTATACGGATTAGATTTTACAAAAGATGTTTTTGATAAGAAAATTAGTACTTTCTCTGGTGGAGAGAAAACAAGGTTATCAATGGCTAAACTATTATTAAGTGAGCCAGATTTATTAGTTTTAGATGAACCGACCAACCACCTTGATATGGAAAATGTAGCATGGTTAGAAAATTATCTTTCATCATATAATGGAGCAATTGTTATTGTCAGTCACGATAGATATTTTTTAGATAAAGTTGTAAATGTTGTATATAACTTAGAATTTGGTAAACTTAAGAAGTATGTAGGTAACTATTCGAAATTCTTAGTACAATATGAAGAAGACTATGAAAAACAACTAAAAGAGTATACGAGTCAGCAGAAGGATATAAAAAAATTAGAAGAGTTTGTTCAGAAAAATATAGCTAGAGCATCTACTAGTAAAATGGCTAAAAGTCGTCAAAAAGTATTAGATAAGATGGAACTTATTGATAATCCTAAAAAAGATGATAAGGCAGCAGGTATAGAGTTTCTAATTAAGGAGCAAAGCGGTCGAGATGTTCTAACGATTAGTGATTTACAAGTAGGTTATAATGGAACTAGAGTCGGTCAAAGTTATAATCTTTCTGTATATAAAGGTGATAGGATAGCGGTTGTAGGAAGAAATGGTATAGGAAAATCTACTTTAATAAAAACTATAGCGAAGAGACAAAAAGAAATCGCGGGTTCTGTACAATATGGAAGTAAAGTGTCATTAGGCTACTACGACCAAAAACAAGCAGAGTTTGAATCTTCAAAAACAATATTAAATGAATTGTGGGATGAATATCCTTTAATGAAAGAAGCGGAAGTAAGAACGGTGCTTGGTAGATTCTTATTTAGAGGTGATGATGTTCTTAAGATAGTAAGAGATCTTTCTGGTGGAGAAAAAGCGAGACTGCAACTTGCTAAATTGATGTTAGAGAAAAACAATCTTCTTATATTAGATGAGCCGACTAACCACCTTGATATTACTAGTAAGCAAGTATTAGAAGAAGCATTAAAAAATTACGAAGGGACTATTCTTTTTGTCAGTCACGATAGGTACTTCATTAATAAGATAGCTAATAAAGTACTAGATATTACTGATAATGGTCATAATATGTACTTAGGAAATTATGATTACTATTTGGAAAAAAGAGAACAAGAGAGAATAGCTCAACAACTAACTAAACAAAATGAAGAAGTAGTTGTTGAGAAAGAAGCGAATAACTATATACTAGATAAAGAAGCGAAAAGACGTGTTCGAAAATTAGAGAGAACTCGTGATGAGCTGATGAATAAAATTGAAACTTTAGAAGAAGAAATACAGGTTGTAAATAATGAACTTGCCAAAGAGGAAGTTTATACTGATATGGTAAAAACTCAAGAATTTAATGAGCAGTTAAAACAACTTTCTTCTGAATTAGAAGAGTTAAATGATTCTTGGTTAGAAATTGAAGAGGAATTAGAGAGTATAAATGGATAGTAAAGTAAAAATAACGACTTATGTTGACTCTGAAAAAATACATGAAGAATCTTATCTAGGAAGTTTTTTAGAGCAAACAAGTAGTGAAAAAATAAGCTATAGTGATAAAAATAATAAAAAAATAGAGATTTTTATTGACAAAATAAAAGAAAGTGTTAGTATAGAAAAAGACGATTCAAAAATGTACTTAGCATATACGAAAACAAGTAATGACTACAGTACGCAATATGGTCAGATGAAATTAGAAACACAGCTTGTAAATATAAGTAAAAAAACAAAAAATAACCTTACTTTATACGAAATAGTGTACAATATACATTTCGGAAGTAATGATAAACAGCAAAATAAATTGAAAATATTAGTGAAAAATATATAGTAGGTAATTAGGAGGAATTTTTGGTGAAAAATAAAATAGTAGAATTAATACAAAATTCTTTAGCCAAATTAGAAATTGATGGAGTAGATATTCATGTAGAAACTCCGAAAAACACAGATAATGGAGATTTTTCTTCAAATGTGGCGATGCAATTAACGAGAGTTTTACGTAAAAACCCTAAAGTTATTGCCGAGGAAATAATCAGTAATATAGATGAAGATGAAGCGGTAGAAAAAATTGAAATAGCTGGACCAGGATTTATTAACTTTTTCGTTAAAAAATCAAGTCTTGGAAGTGTTGTTGGAAAAATCTTAGAAGATGATTTTAAATACGGTGAAAACAACATAGGGCAAGGTAAAAAAGTTCTTTTAGAGTATGTATCAGCTAACCCAACTGGAACATTACATGTGGGGCATGCTAGAAATGCTGCATATTCTGATTCATTAGCAAGAATAATGAAAAAATCAGGATACGATTTATCTCGTGAATACTATATCAATGATGCTGGTAATCAAATTAATAACCTTGTAATTTCTGCAATCGTTCGTTATAAACAGGCACTAGGTATGGATGCTGAAATGCCGGATGATGCATACCACGGTGAAGATATTAAAGTTCTAGGTCAAAAACTAAAAGATGAATTTGGTGAATCATTATTAGAAAGAGAAGACTTAAATGAGTTTATTCGTGAGTATGCAGTAGCGTATGAAATGGAAAATATTAAAAAAGATTTAGGTGACTTTGGATTAGAATATGATGTGTTCTTTAGTGAAAAGTCATTATATGAAAATGGTCTTGTAGATAAAGCTTTAGAGTCTTTAAGAGAACAAGGGTTTGTTTATGAAAAAGATGGAGCTTTATGGTTAGAAACAACAGCTTTAGGTACAGGCGATGATAAGGACCGTGTATTAATTAAAGCAGATGGTTCACTAACATACTTAACTAGTGATATAGCTTATCACAAAAATAAATTAGATCGTGGATTCGATTTATTACTAGATGTACTTGGTGCAGACCACCACGGATATATTGCAAGATTAAAAGCAAGTATCGTTGCTATGGGGTATAAGGCAGAGCAATTAGAAGTTCTAATTATGCAAATGGTACAACTTCTTAATAATGGTGAAGTTGTAAAAATGAGTAAGAGAACAGGTAAAGCAATTACACTTCGTGATTTAATAGATGAAGTAGGAGCTGATGCTGCTCGTTACTTCTTAGTAATGAGAAGTGCAGATAGTCACTTAGACTTTGATTTTGCAGTGGCAAAAGAACAATCAAGTGATAACCCACTATACTATGTTCAATATGCTCACGCTAGAATTTGCTCAATCTTACGTCAAGCAGCTGAACAAGTTGAATATGATGTTAATAACTGTGATTATGAATTATTAACAGATGAGTACTCAGTAGATTTACTGAAAAACTTAGCATATTATCCAGAAATAGTTGCACAAGCAGCTAAAAATTATGAACCACACAGAATTTGTAATTATTTACAAAGTCTTGCAAGTTCATTCCACAAATTCTATAATAATAACAAAGTAATAACTGAAAATAAAGAACAAACTCAAAGTTACCTAGCATTAATCACTGCTGTTAAGATAACTTTAAGAAACGCTTTAGACTTAATTGGAGTATCTGCTCCAGAAAAAATGTAATAAATAAAAAAAGAAGGGAATCTAATATAAATGGTAAAGTTAAAAGATTTAAGCGCAGAAAAAATTAAGGAAATGTCATTAATAGATTTATGTTATGCATATATGGTAGAAGAAGGAATTGAAAAATTAAATATTTATGATTTCCTAGATTATATTAAACCATTAAGAAATGTTGATGAAGAAGAATTTACAGCACAAGCCGCATATTTCTACACTGATTTAAACTTAGATGGACGTTTTGTATGCGTTGAAGATGGAAGTTGGAAATTAAGAGATAGTTTATTCGTAGAAGATATTAAAAACTTCGTTGAGCCAAGTGTTCAAAAATTTGAAATCGATGATGAAGATGATATTGAAGAACTTGGAGAAGAAGAACAAGAAGATATTCATGACGAAGTAGATGCTTTAATTGAAGAAGAGGATATGGAAGAAAGTGAAGATGTTTATGATTTTGATAACGATGGTATTGTGTCAAAATTCAACATTTCAACTGAAGAAGAAGAGTTTTAATAAAAAGGCCGTAAGGCTTTTTTATTTTGTGAGTCTTATTAGTTGCATATACTTTCTGTATGAAGTATAATAGGGTAAGTCAATAAAACATATAGTAAAAATTGTAATACAGGTTCTAAGTTTTTTAAGTGAATAACACAATACACATTTATTTTATTTATTATCTTTAACAGCAAGAATACGATTGATTATTGATAATAAAAAATATAAAGGAGATTGTAACTTATGAAACAAGGTACAGTAAAATGGTTTAACGAGGAAAAAGGATTCGGATTTATCGAAGTAGCAGGTGAAAAGGATATTTTTGTTCACTTCTCAAGCATTAAAAAAGACGGATTCAAAACTTTAAAAGAAGGCGATAAAGTTGAATTTGAAGTTGAAGATGGAGCTCGTGGACCACAAGCAGCTAACGTAGTTGTTCTTTAATTAGAAATGTAAGAAGGCTATAATTAGACTTTTATGTCTAGTTATAGCTTTTTTTATAAGTATATATATCTTAGGTTTGTAGTTTTAATAAACTTATTATGATAAATGAAACACACTAATGGAAACGAACGCAATTCTATTGAAAAATAATTACATATAAATTATAATTATGTTAAAAGTAAAAAATATCAGTATAGAGAGTGTACACAAAGAAAAATGATGAATTCAAGATTGTCAAACTCTAATTTTAGAGGTAAGAGTATAGATATCTTCCATTCTTTAGAACTGAAATTGTGGTATTTTATCTAGAAAAAGGAGATTTATAAGATGAAAATTACAGAAGTAAATACACCAAAAGCACCAAAAGCTGTAGGACCATATGTACAAGCAAACAAAGTAGGGAATCTAATTTTTTGCTCGGGTCAATTAGGAATTAACCCAGAAACTGGAAAAATAGTTGAAGGTGGGGTTATCGAAGAAGCGAAACAAGTGTTTAAAAATATTGAAGCAGTTTTAGAAGAAGCTGGGAGTTCTATGAATCATGTTGTAAAATCATTAGTATTATTAAAAGATATTGCTGATTTTGCTGAAGTGAATAAAGTATATGCTGAACAATTCAATGATGTACTTCCTGCTAGATCTGCTTTCCAAGTAGCAGCACTGCCATTAGGTGGTAATATTGAGATTGAAGTTATAGCGGTAGAAAAATAATGAAATATAAAAAATCAAGGATAGTCATCGCTATCCTTGATTTTTTGCGTTATAGCTTGCAATTGCAGAGTTTATTTCTTCATTTGTAAAATTAGAAATATCACCTTTTAATTCGTTTTCGATAATGCTTCTACTAGTACTGCCTTCTTGAGTATAACGTATTGTATTGTATGTTTCAGGTACTTGTTGACCAATAATTTGAGGATGATTTTGGGTATTTGGTATAGATGAAGCTTTTTTAGAATCTGTAGAACCATGTTTACCAATATTAGAGTTTTTATTAGCGGAAACATTGTCTTTTTTTGAATCCTCTTTAATTGCTATTTCTTTTTTTGTCTCTTCTTTTTTTGTTATATTAGTATTGTGATCTTGTTCAAGGTCTGAAGTTTCAGAATTCAATAGCTTTTCTTTTAAAGCATCGTATTTAAATTCATACTTAGCTATTATAGTTTTAACTTGATCAGCATAGTTAGGTGAAGTTGTATCTAATTCTAAAATCTCAGTAAGAGCATTATCATAATTATCTAATTGTGTATCTAAATATGAAATTGCTTTTGAAAAAGTACGATTTGTGTCTAATTTTTTTGCTTGTTTTAAATGTTCATAAGCAGTTTCTGTGTCTGTGTTATTAAGTGCATTATCGATTTTTACTAGTTCACTAGCAATATTAACTTCGTTATCTATATTTCGTAGTGTTTCTTTAGCTTTTTCTGTGGTTAATATTTCAAGACCGTTTAATCCAGCTTTGAAATCATATGAATCGTTAATTAATGAGATATATTTAGAGTGTTCTTCTCTAAAATTTTTATTTCCAGCATTTAGGTAGTAGTAAGTTCCACCAACTAAGAAAAAAATTGCTAATATAGGCATTAAAACAGAAATTAATTTTTTCATAAAAGGCTAAACTCCTTTCCTTAATGTCTTTAACTATAATTTATTGTATAATGTTAAGAAAGAAAAATCAAGTGAATAAAATAATAAGTAATTAAATTAAATACGTGAGTTAGCTGTTTAATTAATTGATGCACATTCAGTATAGTGAAAAAAATAGTGACTATTAATGTTGAATTTTGTAGAAAAATAATCTTATATACAGGCTAGAATGTTTGGGATGGATTTTAAAAATAATAAGATGAAATATATAATAATTTCTTGACAATAATAATAGTTTGGTATAATATATTTAAAAGAAACGTGACAAAAAAAGTAAAAAGAATTTTATTTTATGTTTTAATTAAAGAGAATTTAATCCCTAGGCTGAAAGATTAAATATTAATGATTAAAATAAGTAACACTTTTTGTAAAACTTAATAATTTAAAAATAAGGTATCGATATTTCGATATGAATTAGGGTGGCACCACGAATTTAGTTATCGTCCCATATAGTATAGGCTATATGGGGCGATTTTAATTTATATTGAAGTATGATTTGTAGATAAATCATTGAAAGGAGAATGAAATGGTAATTAGTATGCCGAGAGGAACTCAAGATATACTACCTGAAGAAAGTATTAAATGGCAGTATATTGAAGGGAAACTAAGAGAAATTAGCAAGAACTTTTGTTATGAAGAAATTAGAACACCGATGTTTGAATCAACAGAATTATTCAGTAGAGGTGTTGGAGATACTACTGATATAGTTCAAAAAGAGATGTATACTTTCCAAGATAAAGGTAATAGATCTTTAACGCTAAGACCTGAGGGAACAGCTGGAACAGTTCGTTCATATATAGAAAACAAATTATTCGCAAAAACAATTCAACCACAAAAACTATACTATGTTGGTCCGATGTTTAGATATGAAAGAAAACAAAAAGGACGTTATCGTCAATTCGTTCAATATGGGGTTGAGGTTATTGGAGAAGAAAGTCCAAAAATTGATGCAGAAGTAATAAGCCTAGCGTATAATATTTACAGAATGTTTGGTATAGAAAATATCAAAGTAAGTATTAACTCTTTAGGTAACCCTGAAGAAAGACAAGCTTATAATGAAGCATTAGTAAAACATTTTGAACCTAGAATAAATGAGTTTTGTGAAGATTGTAATAATCGACTTTACAAAAACCCTATGAGAATTTTAGATTGTAAAGTTGATGCAGGACATGAACTTATTAAATCAGCACCAAAATTATTAGATTACTTAGGTGAAGAATCAAAACAATATTTTGCTGAAGTACTTAAGCATTTAGATGCATTAGGTGTAAAATATGAAATCGATCATAATTTAGTTCGTGGATTAGATTACTATACTCATACTGCATTTGAGATTATGATAGATAATCCTGAAGTGGAATTAAAAACACTTTGTGGTGGTGGTCGTTATAATGGTTTAATTAAATTGTTAGATGGACCGGAAGACAAAAAAGGTATTGGTTTTGCTTTAAGTATTGAAAGATTACTATTAGCACTTGAAAGTGAAAGTATTGAATTACCTATAGATGATACAATCGATGTGTTTGTAGTTGCTATGGGTGAAGAAGCTTCAAATGCTGGAGTAAAACTTACTAATGATTTGAGATTAGCTGGATATAGCGTACAAAATGATTATTTCGATAAAAAAATGAAAGCTCAAATGAAGATTGCAGATAGATATAATGCAAAATATTCTATAATAATTGGACAAAGTGAACTTGAAAATGGAACACTTGTCGTAAAAGATATGAAATCATTTGAACAAGAAACAATTAACTTAGATAATATTGTTGATTATTTACAAGAGAAATTGAGAGGAGAAAAATAATGAGCGCATACGGAAGAACGGAATACGCTGGTCGTATAGATGAAAAATATGTAGGAAAAAAAGTAACATTAAAAGGTTGGGTTAGTAAACGTCGTGACCTTGGTAACTTAATCTTTATAGATGTAAGAGATAGAATGGGTGTAGTTCAATGTGTATTCTCAGGAGAAAAAAATGCAGAATTACATGAACTAGCTGGAACTTTAAGAAATGAATTCGTAGTTTCTATTGAAGGAGAAGTAGTATTAAGAAATGAATCTACTGTAAACGAGAAAATCGCATCAGGTAAAGTAGAAGTTATCGCTGATAAATTAGAAATTTTATCAAAAGCAAAAACATTGCCATTCGTATTAGATGATGCAAGTTTATCAAGTGAAGAGCTACGTCTAAAATATCGTTACCTTGACTTAAGAAGAACAGAACTTGCAGAAGTATTACATTTACGTTCAAAAATTACTAAAGCAACAAGAGATTATTTAGACAACAACATGTTTGTTGATGTTGAAACACCGATCTTAACTAAGTCTACTCCAGAAGGAGCACGTGACTACTTAGTACCAAGTAGGGTTCACCCTGGTGAATTCTATGCATTACCGCAATCACCACAATTATTTAAACAATTATTAATGGTTGCAGGATTTGACAGATACTATCAAGTAGCTCGTTGTTTCCGTGATGAAGATTTACGTGCAGACAGACAACCAGACTTTACACAAATCGATATGGAAATGAGCTTTATGTCGCAAGAAGAAATTCTTACTATGATAGAAGGTTTAATTGCTCATGTAATGAAAGAAGTTAAAGGTATCGATGTAGTATTACCATTCCCACGACTTGACTATGAAGAAGCGATGGAAAGATTTGGTAGTGATAAACCAGATACTCGTTTCGGAATGGAATTAAAAGATGTTAGTGATCTTGTTAAGAACTTAGACTTCAAAGTGTTCTCAAATGCAGTAGAACAAGGTGGAGCAGTAAAATGTATCGTAGCTAAAGGATGTGCAGAGCAATATTCTCGTAAAGATATTGACGCTTTAGGTAAATATGTTGCAAACTATGGAGCTAAAGGATTAGCATGGGTTAAAGTAACAGAAGAAGGATTAAATGGAGCAATTGCTAAATTCTTTACAGATGAAGTAGCACAAGAATTAGTAGCTCGTGTAGATGCAGAAGTTGGAGATATTATTCTATTTGCTGCAGACAGTAAGAAAGTATGCTATGCATCTTTAGGTGCATTACGTCAAAAATTAGCAGCTGATTTAGACTTAATTGATAAAGATAAATACAACTATCTATGGGTAGTAAATTGGCCTTTATTAGAGTATGATGAAGAGAAAGGTCGTTATAGTGCAGCTCACCACCCATTCACAATGCCAAAAGTAGAAGATGTAGAGTTATTAGAAACTGCACCAGAAAAAGCATATGCACAAGCTTATGATATAGTACTTAATGGATATGAGTTAGGGGGAGGAAGTATCCGTATTTACGATAAAGAAGTTCAATCTTCTATGTTTAAAGCACTAGGATTCACACAAGAACAAGCACAAGAGCAATTTGGATTCTTATTAGATGCATTTGAATATGGTGTACCACCTCACGGAGGATGTGCATTAGGATTAGATAGATTCGTTATGTTATTAGCTGGACGTGATAACTTACGTGATACAATTGCGTTCCCTAAAACTGCGAATGC
>CAMYEU010000024.1 GCA_947254465.1 uncultured Gemella sp.
TAATAGTAAAAAGATATTATTTCCTGTTGCTGCCCACAGTGCACCACTAGCGAACAATAATGAATCACCTGGTAAAAACGGCATAAACACAACACCAGTTTCAATAAAGATAATTAAAAATATTATCCCGTACATCCACCATGGTCCATGTTGTGTCATTAATTCACCAAGATGTTTGTCAATATGCAATACAAAATCAATTAAAAATTTAATTGTTTCCAATGTAATCCTCCTAAAATTAATATATTCTAATGATTATACCATAGACACTATAGCCTGTCTAATAATCATATAGTTTTAAACATTAATCTCTTATGAATTTTTTCATTTCAGCAATGTAGTCAGCATTGCTCTCATGTTTTCTAAGATGATTTAAGACCCCGATTGTTGGTTCACTAACATCTTCAAGTTTTCTACGTGTTTGCCATAGTATTTTCACTTCATCTTCTGTTAAAAGTAAATCTTCTTTTCTTGTAGAACTCTTCAAGAAATCAATAGCTGGATAAACTCTTCTTGATGCTAACTCTGGTGATAAAACAATTTCCATATTCCCTGTTCCTTTAAACTCTTCGAATATTAGATCATCCATTCTCGAACCAGTATTAATCAAGGCAGTAGCGATTATAGTTAAACTTCCCCCACCTTCTACATTCCTTGCAGCTCCAAAGAATGCTTTCGGCTTGTGAAGACTCGATGGATCCACACCTCCACTTAAGACTTTACCACTACTTGGTTCTACAATATTATAAGCTCGTGCTAATCTCGTAATACTGTCCATAAGTATAATTACATCTTGACCAAGTTCCACACGACGTTTAGCGTGCTCAATCACCAATTCAGCTACTTTGATATGATTTTCAGAAGTCTCATCAAATGTTGAACTCACAACATCTGCTCCTTTTACCGATCTTTCCATATCAGTAACCTCTTCCGGTCTTTCGTCAATTAAAAGAATAATTAACTTCTTATCAGGATAATTCTTTCTAATAGAATTCGCTATATCCTTTAATAATGTTGTCTTTCCTACTTTAGGCGGTGCAACAATCAATCCACGTTGACCGAATCCAATCGGTGCTACTAAATCAACAAATCTTGTAGATAATTTCTCTTTGGTAGTCTCTAAAACAATTTTTTGATTTGGATAAATCGGCGTTAAAGCTTGGAAATGGGTTCTACCTTTTGCAACTTCTGCATCTACATCATTAACTGTGTCAACTTGTAAAATGCCTGCATATCTTTCACCTTCACGCGGCTTACGAACTTTACCATAAACTTCATCACCTTTTTTAAGTTCGAAGCGACGAATTTGAGAAGCAGAAATATAAATATCCGTCTCTCCTTTTTTATAATCAACAGTTCTTAAGAAACCAAAGCCATTTTCTGAATGAATATCATCTAAAATACCAGATGCATAATAATGCTCTTCGCTTAAAGATTGTTTTTCTAGAATTGCTAAAACCAATTCTTTCTTATTTAATGTATAATACCTTGGAACACTTAATTCTTTTGCCAAAGCAGTAAGCTCTTTAGTATTCATACTTTTATACATTTCATCAAATTTTACGTTACTCATTATTCTCCTTTCTTTATACATTACATACAATTTTTCAAAAATATTTAAACAAAAAATATCTTAAAAATAATTTTCTATATTTTACTTTTCATGTATATTAACTATAAATGGGAATAACTTTAAACTACTGTTTCAAAATCAATTTTTTAAAGTTATCCCCACTTGCTTCATTAAATGTATTAAACTCTTATTTTCTTTTTTATCTTTTACTTAGTACAACTACCGCTGACAATATAAAACCTGCACCTATTAAATCTAATGTTCCAAATGTGGTCCCTAATAATAGGAAAGAAAAGATTATAGCGGCAATTGGTTCAAAACAACCGATAATACTTCCCGTTACTGCACCTATTAACCTAACACCCTCTAAATATGTTGAAAATGACAAAATTGTACCAACTACAATTACTCCTATCATACATATTAAATCAATCAATTTAAAATTATCCGGAATATAATAACTACCTGTTAAAAAGTATACTACAATACCAGAGAACAATAATCCCCAAGCCATTATGGGCATAACTCCGTATTTTTGAGTTAAACTAATTGAAAAAATATTGTAGCTAGCAAGTCCCAAAGCAGAAAGTATTCCCCAAAATAAACCTAATGTAGAAATATTTAATTTACTAAAGTCAAAATGAGTTGCTATTAGTACAGTTCCAAATAACGAAACACCAATTGCAAAAACTTCCCTTGGTAGGGGCCATCTACGTCCCAATATACAATAATATAACATTATAATTACTGGTCCAATATACTGTATAACCGTTGCCATACCAGCATTAGTATATTTAATTGTTAAGAAAAATGTTCCTTGGCAGATTAATAGTCCAAAAAATGAAAAATTTAATAATTTTAGAATATCTTTCTTATCTAAAAATACTCTTACTAAATTATGCTTGTCTCTTATAAATAGAATACTTACCATTGCAATTCCTGCGAAAAATAACCTATTAGCTATAATCCAAACAGGGTCAATCTTTGATATATTTAGTAAATATTCTCCCAATACTCCTGACAATCCCCAACAAGTTGCTCCTAGTAAAGTAAGAATTATACCTTTTTTCATCATACTTTGTCTCATTATTTCTCTCCTAATGATCGAATAATTTTAGGCTAGAACTTACTATTTTATTAGATTTTTCTATTACCTCATCATATCTTTCATCTTTTGATAATAATATACTTGTAAATAATGTAATCATATTATTTTGAGCTACCATCATATTACCACACGTATAGAACTTAGCATCTAATTTATTAGTTATATATCCAAAAGGTGAATACCAAAAACCATAACTCACATTATAATTTTCATCAAAAAACTTCTTCGCTACACTTTCTGGATATCCCTTTATTATAGGCATAGGATATAAAAGACTAAGAGCTTTTATCGCCCTTTGAGAATCCTCTACTTTAGAGTGTAAAACAGAATATACATCAAGTTTTTTCCCCATTAGAGTTTTGTCATCATATACATTAAACTCAGTCCCATAATGAGATTCAAAATCCTCTTTATATTCTTGAATTATTTCTTTTTCATCAAACATAATTGAATAATCATTATTGAATAAGTTCTCTTTCTTTAAATAAAGATGTGCTTTCAAATCATTTTCAGTATAATCCAAAGAAATAAGCGGATTAGTTGTAATAAATAAACTTTTCTTCGATTCAAATGCGATAAAATATCTATTTTTACTCAAAAGATACTTAGTTATCGCTCCTAAAGAAGTATTGCTCTCTAACAATATCAAGTTTTTTCTTGATAAAACTATACGTTTTAGTTCTTCTTTTTCAATCTGAAGTAGAGCTTTTCTAATATTTTCTTGCCATAATTCTGGATATATTTCCCTTACAACTGAAATCTTAGGATCATTTGAGATTTTATTCTCGTCTTCTAGTTTTTTTAAAAATGAGATTCTCTCTGCCCATAACTCAGAAAATTCTTTTTCTTCTTTCATATTAAAGAACAATGTAATATAAACATCATTCCCTTTAAAAACTGCTAGTATTCCCGGCACAACAAATGAAGTATCACTAAAGTCTACCCACTCTTGACCATTTTTATTATTTCCATCTGAGATTCCACCATAAATACCAAAGTATTCACAATCATGCTCATCTATTTCTAAAACACTAACCTGTGCTTTTAATTCCTCAAAACCAGATAGTATACTGCTATTATCAAAACTTGTTAAAAAATCATTAGAATCTAATAACCATGTCGCTTCATAACCTATTCCAATTATAGACGTCTTAGTATCAGGTGTTCTTATAATAAACCTCTCACCTTTTTTAGGAGTAAAAAGACTGATAAATTGATCTTCAGAGAAAGTTTTTTTCAATTTAAATTTCACAACAAGCTTATCATCTAGAACTGTATCACTAAAATCATAATCTATAATTTTCTGATAATCATTCATATATATTACCTATCCTTTTTCTTCTCCTCATTTTGTAGTTTTTCTTCTCGCTCTTTAATTTCTAATTTTTTTTGTCTTTGTTTAATAAGTCTATTTACTTCTTCTTCAGATTTATAACTTGCTTCTTTATCTGTAAAAATAAATAAATTCTTATGGTTATTTAATATTGATAAAATAGTTTTATTGTCAGAATCTTCATTTTCAAATAATTCTGCAATATATTTTCTCTTCTCACTTCCTAATACAACTACAAATAAATTTCTAGCTGCCATTAGATTTTCATAACCTATACTAATTAATTTATTGCCCTCAATTTCCATTCCAGCATTCTGAAGTTGTGATTTTTCCCCATCTGAAAATTCTACAATGTGAAGATTTTTGTTTACTTCATCTGCAAAACGATAGTCAAGAATTCCTCCATCAGATCCCAGGAAAACCACTGCAACATCTATAGGATTGTCAGATAATACTTCTTTATATGTATTTAAGTCCTCTTCACAATCATTGCTATTCAATGTTTGAGGATAATAGATATTCTTAGTTTCGACATCTAATTTCTTAAATAACTCATGTCTAGCGTATCTATATAGTCCAAATTTTTCTTCAATATCAATATCAGCAAATTCACGTTGCCCTAACATTATTACATGTTTATAACGATATTTTCCTGTCTGATTATCATCTATCATTCTATTCGTAAATTGAGTATTTATAATATTTTCCGGTAGGCAGATTACTGCACCATCTTCTAAGTTTTTTTCAAATTCATCATACATTCTATTTAAAACTGCTGTTTCACTATTACAAACTATATATTTCACGATTTCACCTCCGAATTATAATAAATCAGTTCTTATTATACCACAATTAGACATTACTAACAACGTGCTAACTTTTTAATGATTTTATACAAATTTACTCTATTCAATCTCAATCAAACTAGATAATACATACGAATAAACATATGTTTTTATATTATCTAATTTATAATACTCTTCTACTGCTTCTTTATAAATCCTAAGTTGTTCTTTATGTCTATCTCGTAAAACTTCTTCTCCATTTTTACTAGTCACATGATCCGTTTTATAATCTACGATAAGCGCCGTATTATCAGAAGTTTTAATAAACAAATCGACAACCCCTTGTAAGATAACATCAAATTCACTTTCACTATCGTCATACAATTCTTTTGCTTTTTTAGCAGTAGTAAATGCTATCTCTGTTTGACAAAATTCACTTTCTGATACTATTTTTATTAACTCACTATTAATAAATTTAGAAATTTTCTCTAAATCATCATTATTATTTATATTATCAAATTCCTCTTGTGATAATATTCTTCGTTCTTTAATGTTTTGTAGTAAATTATCTGTTTTCTTTAAACTATTGATGTAATACGCTACATCAGAAATTTCTACTCCTGCTCTCGTATCATTAACTATCTTTTCAAAAAGTTTATGAATGATATTCCCTCTTAAAATTGCCTTGCTAGTAGATGTTGATTTTTTTAATGTAGTTAATTCTAAGTAGCCTCGTTTTTCTTTTTTGTGATTCCACTCATTATCTTTAGTATTAATTTTTTTCAAGGCACTGTATGAAGTTTTTGCAGGGAATACTTTATTCTTATACTCTTCCCTTGCATCATTATTATTTTGAATCGCTTCTTTCTGATTCTTACTCTCGAATTGTTTATAGAAATCTTGCAAATCAAATTCCGTACTTTCTTCTTCCTCATCTGAGGTAGAATTACTCTTATACATTTCAAATAATGCATCTCTTTCATTTTCAAAAATAAATTCTTCACCATAATCACTTAATAAATTATTTAAAATTTTCTCAAAATTATCATCCTCTATTAATGCTTGATATAATGGTTTATCTTTTGCTTTCTCATTATTTAATTCTATTCCATTAGGACTCACGAGATGTAGCGAATTTTCAGCACGAGTCAGTGCAACATATAAATTACGTACTTCTTCTTCTCTTTCACGTAATTTTATTAAGATACTATTATATTTATACAACTGATTTAATTTTTCTATATTACTAGAAGTTAATCCAAACTTTTGACCTAACTCTTCTGCATTGATAGTTAAACCAAAGATTTCTGTGAATAATACTTCACCTGTATAACCTCTTTTACTAAATGAAGTATCTAAATCAGCTACGAACACTATCTTATATTCTAAACCTTTAGAAATGTGGATAGTAGATAATGTTACACTGTCATTCGGAGTACGTTTTTTCGTTTCAAATACCTCATCATTTTTAATAGTTTTTAATTGATTCACCAAGCCACTCAACTTATTATCTATATTTTGATAATCATTAACAATATCTAAAAAGTTTTCATAATAATCTAATTCTTCATCATTTACATCAATTGTTACTAAATAATTTTTGAAATCTATATCAGTAGTTATACATTCTAATAGACTTGGTAATGAGTTATTCAAACTAAAATTCAACCATTTATTTAATATATTTACAGTGTTATAATCTTTTTTCTCTTCACTATTTTTTAATTTTTCAAAAAGATTTTTTCCTTTTGTTATGGATAATTTTAATAATTCATCATTACTATAATCAAATATCTCAGTATGTAAAACTGCAAGTAAACTAGCATCTCTATTCGTATTATCTAAAAATCTAAGAATATTATACAAAATGTTAAATGAATTAGATTCAGTAAACCCTACCTTTTCCTTAAAGAATAACGGTATATTGTATTTAGAAAAAACTTCTTTAAAACTAGACATTTTTGTACTATTTCTGACTAAAATAGCATAATCACTATACTTTTTACCATTTTTGATACCTAATAATATTTCATAAGCAATATTTTCTATAGATTGTTCTCTAAAAGATTTTTTATCTTCTAAATCCTCACCTGTAAAATAATTAGTCTTACCATTAATTAACATAGTTGGTGTAATTTTAGAATTATTCTTTTCTTTTACTTTTGGATAATATAGTGCACTATCTTCTCCATAACTTACCCCAGCATTTTTATTCCCCATAAGTCTATTAAAAATATAATTACTAGATTTTAATATATTAATATCACTTCTAAAATTTTCTTTTAGAACTACACAGATCCCTTCAGAATCATCTTCAAAAGAATATTCTTGTTTCTCAGAATAATTATCAATTTCTAGTTTTTTATAACTATTATATTTCTGTTCGAATAAATCAGGATTTGATCCTCTAAAGCCATAGATTGCTTGTTTTACATCTCCTACCCTAAAGAAGTAAACTCCCTCTCCTCTAATTAGATTTAAAATATACTCTTGAAGGTTATTATTATCTTGATACTCATCAACATATATTTCCAAGAAATAATTTTTATAGAACTGAGCCGCTTCACTAGGAACAATTTCTCCATTTTCTTCTCTAGTTAAAGCCTTTATAGCAAGATGATTTAAATCAGAAAAATCTAAAAAGTTATTCTCACGTTTTCTTTTTATGAAATCATTGTGCAATTTCTTCAATACACTTGTAATCGATTTAGCTAATAAATTCATTTTTTCTAAAACTTTAAAATAATTTAGATAATCAATAAGAACTTCGTGAACTTCACTTAATAGTCCCGTATCATAAATATTATCTTCAACCTCAAACTGTACATTAAGCTTACTTATAAGCTCTTCTATTTCTTCAAGTTGTTCTTGATTATTCCTGAAAGAAACTCCACCTTCATCTACATACTTTAAAAGCTTTTCTTTTTTTGTTTCGTCTAAATTTACAAGAGACAATATATCTAGCCAACCGTTCTTCTTACTATTTATCAAATACTGTTGTACATACTTACTGAAATCTATCGCAGTAGCTATACTTTCCTTTTGAGTTAACTCACTAACTTTATTAAATTTATCTATTATACTATTTTCTTCAATCTCAAAATCTTTAGTTACTAAATCATTTAGTTTTGTAAAACCTTCATCTAGATAATTTTGGAAGTTTGGGATATTTAAAAGTTTATAGTATAAATCAATAATATAAGAGCTAATATTCTGTTTAGAGGCAAATACTGTAAATAATAGGTCAGTCGTATTAGAATCTTCCTGTACCAATTGTTCAAGAACATTTCCTACTGTTTCATTTAATAATCCTCTACTATTCGCAAGAATACTAAAATTAGGTGATAAGTATTTAATTTCATCATCAATCTTCTCTTCAACTAGATAATAAAATTTCTTCAATACATTCAAACAAAAACTATCAATAGTACTTATATAAGCATCATTCATTAGCATCCTTTGTTTTCTTAAATATATTAAATCTTCTTCCTTATTGGTAGATAGTAATCGTTCACTGATTTTATTCTCAATTCTTACAATCATATTTTTCGCTGCAGCAGTCGTGAATGTCAGTACTAGTAGACGATCTACGTCCCATCTATTAGAAGCTACCTTCCTTGCAATCCTTTCAGAAAGCACCTCTGTTTTACCACTTCCTGCAGCTGCCGCAACAAGAACATCAGCACCGTTAATAGCTATTGCTTGCCATTGTGGAGCTGAATAAGAATGCTTTCTAGAAGCGGCTATTTTGTCAATCTTCTCAATTTTTATCATATAATTATCCTCTAATTTTACATTAATTATCACTATATATTTTAACATACTTTAAGCTTTATGGTATAATATTTTAAAATACTATTATGTTTATTACTAAAATATTTTAAAGGTGAAATGTAATGAATCGAAAACTTTTAGCACTAGCTCCGATTATTGCGGCTAGCTCAATAATAAGACAAAATAAAAAATTAAAAGTAAGAAGAACAACTCTAAAGTTTGATAAGCTACCTCAAGCTTTTGATAATTTTAAAATCGCTCAAGTCAGTGATATTCACTGCGATAAAGTCGGACTTAGCGATTTATCCTTTATAAATAAAATTAAAAACTTTAATCCAGATATGATTGTTATTACCGGAGATATTTTAGATAGCTATAATAACAATATGGATATTGCTTATAATATTTTAAGTCAATTAACAATAATAGCTCCGTGCTATTTTGTCTCAGGAAACCACGAACTTAGATTACCTAAAGAGTACGCTGAACTTAAAAATATAATGAAAAAACTTAATATTACATATGTGCACAATAGTAATTTATTAATCACAAAAAATAATGAAAGCCTTAATTTGGTTGGTGTAGAGGATTATAATTTCTTTAAAAATGAAGATAAGCTAAATCATAGAGCAAACTTCACAAAAACCCTAGAAAAATTATACTCTCCAAATCACTTTAATATACTTTTATCGCATAGACCGGAGAAGTTTCCAATTTACGTGGAAGCAAAATACGAACTTATCTTTTCAGGTCATGCTCACGGAGGCCAATGGCGGCTCCCATTTGTAGGTGGAATTTTCTCCCCTAGCCAAGGATTCTTCCCGAAATATACTAATGGTAACTATGTTCTAAAAAATTCAACTATGATAGTTTCTCAAGGCCTTGGTAACAGTTCATTCCCTATTAGGATTAATAATAGAATAGAGTTAGTTTTAGCAACATTAAAAAAATAAATTAAATATAATATACCCATTCCAAAAAGGTGGAAATTAAATCTAACTCTTTTTAATTCATAATTTAATCACTCTAAGAGAATAACTCAAAAATCGCGATTTCGTAGAAACAAGATTTTGTCGAGTCGCCCCACGCAAAGTTATTAGATATCAATAAATCACTCCGTCTATGAGTTATAATATATACTTTTTTAAATTTAGGCCATTTGGATCAGCTCCATCAAAAATCTAGAGTATCAATAGAATCTATTTAGGAAATTTAGTTACTAACAAAATATATAAATTTAAAAATCACTTGTATAGTCTATCTAACTATACAAGTGATTCTTTATATTTTAAAAATATAATTTTTCAAATTTTTCTATTTTTTCTTCGAAGTCTTGAAGAGCTAATTTAATTGGCTCAGGCTTAGACATATCTACACCAGCATTTTTTAAAACTTCTATTGGATAATTAGAGCATCCTTTTGAAAGAAATTCATCAATATAAACTTTAGCATTTTTACTATCTTCTAAAATTAATTTAGATAATGCTTGGGCTGCCGAATACCCTGTCGCATATTGATAAACATAATAATTATAATAGAAATGCGGTACTCTTGACCATTCATATTTTATGTCTTCATCATAGGTAAATACATCACCGTAGTATTTCTTAATTAAATTGAAATATTCTGTATTTAAATAGTCAGCTGTAATGGCTCCACCATTTTGAAGGTGTTGATTTATAGTATGTTCGAATTCAGCAAATTGTGTTTGTCGGAATACCGTACCTACAAAGCCACTTAGGGCCTGATTAAGTACGCGTAGCATACCGTTCTTATTTCCTTCTTTTTCAAATTTATTATAAAGATACTCAGTTAATAATGCTTCATTACAAGTTGATGCTACCTCTGCAACAAAGATTGAATAATCCCCATATACATACGGCTGATGTTTTCTTGTATAGAAAGAATGCATAGAGTGCCCTAGTTCATGAATTAAAGTATATACGTCATTTAATGTTCCATCAAAATTTAATAAAACAAATGGTTTTGTAGTATACCCTCCCCATGAATATGCACCTGAACGTTTACCTTTATTTGGATAGACATCAATCCAACGTTCTGTGAACGCTCTTCTCATGTCATTAACGTATTCTTCACCCATTGGTTTAACAGCTTCAAGCACAATATCACGAGCCTCTTCAAATGTGAATTTTAATGGTTCTCCTTTTACCATCGATACTGATCTATCGTATAATCTGAAGTCTTCAAATCCTTTTGCTCGTTTATGTAAATTATAATATCTTTGTAATGCAGGAATTTTTTCATTTACTACCGATACTAAATTATCATAGACCTCTTCAGGAATTAAGTTATTAGAGAGCGCATTATTTCTTGTTGATGAATATTTATAAACATCTGCATAATATTTTTTTCGTTTTAAATTTCCACCTAATGTAGATGCTAATGTATTATTGTGTTTTTTAAAATAATTATATAAAGCATGGAATGTATTTTTTCTAAGCACTCTATCCGTACTTTCCATATATGTACCGTATATTCCATGAGTTAAAGTATGTTTATTTCCATCTTTATCTTCTACTTGTTCAAATTCCACATCAGCATTATTTAACGCTGAAAAAGTCTCATCACTTGCATTTAAAGCCTCTCCTGCCATTGCAATGATTTTTTCTTGTTCTGCATCTAATGTGTGGGGACGTTTTTTATTTAGTTTTTCCAACTCAAACGTATAAACTTTCAGTTCATCTAGTTCTTCTACATATCCTAATAATACATCTTCTTCAATTGAAAGTAACTCTGGTTTTAAAAACGACCATTCTGAATAAAACTTAGAACTTAAATTCATAGTTTTAGCGTATATTTCACCATACTCTGCATTTGTACTATCTTGATCCTTTCTTAAAAAAGCATAAATAGTTAATTGCCCCATTTTTAAAGCCATGTTTTCTTCCGCTTTAAAAACCTCTAATAATCCTTTTGCTCCTTCTTTAACTTTTCCTCTATAGCTTTTTATTTCTGGAATAAGTTTTTCTACCTCTTTAAATTGGTTCCAAAAATCTTCATTCGTTTCAAAAATCGATTCTAAGTCCCAAGTATTTTCAACTTTTTGATCTTTTCTTAGTAATTCAACCATATTTTTTCTCCTTATGTCTAATACATAAATTTTATTATAGCACATATTTTAGTAATTTGGTAATGTATATTTTAAAAACTACCTTAAATTTTCTGAAAATAAAGGGTGGATAATTTAATTTTCCTTTATCAAATGGTCATAATTTTCATGCCCTATAAAGATTTCACAATTTTTTCTGAATCCATAACTTTCATATAGTTTTCTCGCTCTATCATTTGACTGTGCAACATTTAAACTTAACTTATCTTGTCCACTATTAACAAATTCTATTAATAATTTATTACCAATACCTTCTCCTCTAGTATCAGAAAAAACAAATAATGTATCTAGATAGTATTCTCCATCCAAAACTTCATCGTAATCAAAAATTATCGATTCCTTCTTCAAATCAAAATAACTTACAACTTCATCATACCAAAACTCTTTCATTTTTTTGACTTCATCATAATGGTATGTAAAAGAGAATCCTTTAATCTCTCCATCGCTCTCAAATACTGTACAATTTTTATAACTAAATCTGTCATATTCAGATGAAAATACATATTCTAAAATCTTAAAAACTTTCTCTTCTGGATAATCATAAAATATGTCTATCTCTAATGATTTTATAAATTCAAATAATCCCTCTAATACTTTAAAATCATCCTTTGTTGCTTTTCTAATCATGGGCCCTCCTATACAATAATATCTTCTATTGCTAATGCTGTTCCGTTCATAATACGATTTTTATAAGAAATACTCGCTGGTGACTCATCTGGCCATATTTTTTCAAACCATAACTTGAATTTTTCTATATCAAAATCAACTTTAACTAATTCTACATATAGCCCGTTTCTATATTCTGAGTATATCGCTTTTTTATGGCTACTTTTAGCTATTCTAGTAATCAATCCATATGTTTGTCTCTGTATATTCGCCATTCCAGCTGCACCATTATTAATAACAATATTTCTACCATTATCATAGACTGCTGGTAAGCATGTATGGGTAGTCGCTAATATATCAATATTGTTTTCTTGAAACCAACTATCTAATTCCTTCTTTCTAGATTCTAATTTTAAATTATCATTTGAACATTCCCAACCCGACATACTTTTCTCATCACCATGAGTAATTGCAATCTTTTTACCTAAAAAATCTAAAACTAAGGTTTTTGAACGTTCTTTTATATTATTAAGAATATCATCACCTTTAATATTTTCTTTCATCATATTATGAATAATATTTGATCGTTCTACTACTCCATCACTAACGTCCTCAGGATAATTACATCCACACCCTAAAGATGATGTATTATTTAATAATTCAAATTCAACATTTCCTAGAAGTTTTATACCATCTCTAGATAACTCCTCAATCTTTAAAAAATCTTCCTTTTCTACATCAAACCAATGCATATCACCATTAAAAACTATCTTCGCATTTTCATCCCGTGCCATCTTATTGATAATTTCTAAAGCATATCTATTTCCATATAATCCTCCAACTATATAGATTACTTCCTCTTCTAATTTCTTACTTTTCTTTGTCCAATCCTTTTGAAGAATATACTCTAATGAACAATTTCTACCTTTTTCCATACAACTCTCTCCAAATTAAAAATAAAAGGGAGTGACTCAAAAATCGTGATTTCGAAGAAATCGATTTTGTCGAGTCAC
>CAMYEU010000025.1 GCA_947254465.1 uncultured Gemella sp.
ATCTACACACTGCATATCGTCGGCAGCGTCAGATGTGTATAAGAGACAGCATATACCCTCGTGTCCTAGCTTTAATAAGGTCAAAAGGAATAACTGATCTTTGATACTCAAAAGCAATACTATTATCTTTAATAAACACATCAGCTATTTGAATATCATTTTTTTCCCCTGTTTTAAAAATATGTTCGACTTCCACATTACGATATTTTTTTCTAAAATGTTCGTAAAGATCTTTTTTCGCTTCTAGATGCTCACTACTCTCTTTCTTATATGTTTCAAACTCACAAGAACAATTTTTAGCATGAGCAAAATGTGATTGAATTTTTACTCCCTTTTTAAAAATTACTTTCCCCCCACATATCGGACAGTGATATTCCATATTCTTTTGTATATCTTTGTCCAATGCATTAAAAACCCCATCTTTATTATCGTATGCCACGTACATAATATTTCTCCTCTTTTTTCTGTACTACACTTCCAAACTACTTCTAACGACTCTTATTTAATTGTCAATTTACTTTAGATACCTATACTTTCTATAAATAAATCCATCTAATTCTATCTCTATAAAATTCATGAGATTTACCCAAGATATCTCATTTACCTCGTTATCACTATCTACCAAGTATATTTTCCCATCTTTTTCACAAAGATAATAATTTGTCTGACGAATACTCGCCTCTCTCATAAGATACATATCATTTTCTCTTATTGAAAAATCAAGGCATCTTTTGTACCATGGGACTTTTTCGTATTTTTTTACCTCCACAACACAATTATATTTTGTTGTATTCATAACCTAACCTCCTTCATAAGTTCTTCCTTTCTTTGATATACGGTGTTTTCAAGGTATTTCACTTTTTACACACTAAAATCTCTAAGTCTATAGTTATCTCTTTCAAACTATCTACATCAACAGCAGTAATATTTTTAGAAAATGTTAAAGGGGTCATCTTAAGAAAATTCTCAGCTTGCACCTTATCTAATCGAAATGTATCCCTTACCGTTATCCTCTCTACGATAGTACAATTCTCCTCGATTAGACTTACAGTATCACTATTAGTATACTCCTTTCCTCCGATTAATTCTCTAATTTCTCTTAAATACCTAGCATTCGGAATAACCTTAATTAAATACCCCGCATCTCCAAGCACTCTAAAAAATTCTTCATAATTTGCAGGTGTCAATATATTTAAAATGCACGATACACTATTATCTCTAAATGGTAAATTAGCCAAATTAGCAACCATGTAAGGATTTAACTTATCTTCTTTCACAGCTAATTCTATAGCATCTTTACTATTATCCAAACCATAAAAATATTTCTCAGGAAATGCTGTCTTCAACTTTCTAATGTAATAACCTTCTCCACAACCAATATCTAACACCACTTCTTTAGCATATTTTTCAATCAAATTTTGAATATTTTTTAGTACATTCACATAAAAATCATTACTAAAAATTTCGCCACGTGCTTTAAATAATTCCTCATTATATTTTGTTGGTTTATAATTATTTATTAAATGAATATAACCCTTTTTCGAAAAATCATACCGATGGTTATTACCACAAACTAAGCTTATATTTTCTATCCGTGATTCAGACAAACACTTCGGACAACTATATATTTCTTCAGAATTAAATTTCTTTATTACATTCTCTATTTTCATTAAAACGCCTCTATACTTTCTAAGTTTATTGTATCAAATTTCATTTAAGAATGGTAGCAAAAAACAACTTAAAAATTAGAAATTTTCAACTTTTTCAGTTTTTTTCTAAACTTTATTTTTATTAAGTAAATACCTACATTATCCCCTTATTACAAAACAAAAACGACGATATATTTACTAGAAATATTTTTATCGTCATTATATTTATATATTATTATTTTTCATTATTTCATATGGGAGGGAATCAGAAATCATAATCTCGAAGAAATTGATTTCGTCAAGTCACTTCTCGAAGTTCTAAAAAGCTTTTATAAAGCCAATTTAGATATCAATAAATCACTGTGCCTATAGATTTCCATATAAACTTTAAAAAATTTAAGAACTTTGCATTAACCCTAATATATTAAATTTCTATTTCTTTTTTTCTCTTAACTCTTTAAAAAAATTCTTCATCAACGTCGAACACTCTTCTTCGAGCACCCCAGAGATGACCTTAGCTTGATGGTTAAATTTATTCTCACCTACTAAATCAATACAGCTTCCACAACAACCATATTTAGGATCACTTGCTCCATAGATAACATTTTCTATTCTAGCTTGGACAATAGCTCCACTACACATAACACAAGGCTCCACAGTGGTATATAAATAACTATTATCAAGTCTCCAAAATCCTTGTTTCTCACAACCCTCTTTAATAACTAGCATCTCAGCATGATTCAATGCTTGTTGATTTTCTTCACGAGTATTATGAGCTTTCGCAATAACCTTATCATCAACAACTAGCACAGCTCCAATCGGAACTTCTCCTTTAGCGTACGCTCTCCGCGCTTCTTCTAACGCCAACTCCATATAATAAGAATGATCTTTCACAACACTATATCCTTCCACAAATACTTTTTTCATTTTATTATATCATATTTAGAAATCATTAGGGATGGTAAGTTGTAAAATTGTATATAGCAATCAGATAAAAAAAGACTTAACAAAAACAATTTTAAAACTGATTTTGTTAAGTTTATTATCTTAAATTCTAGCGATAATTAATCCAATAATATACTTCAACAAATATTATTGCAACTATAAATAAAGATGTAAGCACACCTAAAACTACTACATGTACTTTTCTTTTGAAATACAGATATCCTATAAATTCTCTAATAAAAGCATTAAGGCTGAAATAGAACTTTGTGGGCGCTCCATAACCAATACATCTAAAACCTAGAGTTCGTGCTTGTACTAACGCTCGGTAAACGTGGTAATAATTCGTCACCACAGCAAAACTTTTATCGGCTGGAATAAATTTCTTTGAAAAAATAATATTTTCTTCAGTAGAAGTTGATTTATCTTCTAAGATTATATATTTTTCATCAACACCTTGCTCAAGAGCATAGTTTTTCATCGCAAAGGCTTCAGATACTACTTCATCAGGGCCTTGACCTCCGGACATAATTAGTTTACTTCCAGGATTGTCTTTATAAACTTTTATCCCTTTTTTAATTCTGCTAGCAAGAAGTGGAGTTACTCTCTCACCAATCAACCCTGCACCTAAAACAACAACATAATCAATCTTCCTCGGTAGAATATTAATGAAGTTTAAGACACTAGATACTAAATAAGACATCGCTATACATAGAAAATATAAAACTACTAAACTAACATAAACATAAATTGTATTTAACAGAATATTGTCATGTGTATAAGTAGCAACACGAGGCCAATAAAATATATAACCTACAAGTAAGAAAAACGTAGCCAGACTCAATAAGTTACCTACTCTTAAGCCTTCCCTTTTAATAAGTATAAATGAATTGTATAGAAACATTATTACTACTACAATCGACAGCAGGGTGAATATTACTATCGCTATGACAAGTAATACTACACCTAAATTATAAACTAACTTATTATCTTGTGCATGATTAGTAATAAAGGACATTACATAAAAAATAAAACTTAAACCTGTGGCTATAAAGAATATTCCTAAAAATAGATTTCTTCTATCAAAATATAAAACAAATAAAAACAGCAACAGAAATACTACAAAAACTATAAAAGAACCTATTACCATAAAAACCTCCTTCTTACATATGTATATTATAGATTATATTGCAAAATTAGTATAAGTGTCAATCATGTCTAGAAATAACCTACATCTTCCTCCCGCAGTTACCTTCACATTAAATATAAAAACGAGGAATACTAGATTCATTATAATAACCAAAAGTTACATTATTTCGCAACTTTCTGATTATAACACAATCTACTATTCCTCATATTATTTGTTATTCAGTTCTCAATGCTTCGACTGGATTTTTCTTCGCAGCTATTCTCGATGGAATAATACTAGCAATAAGCGTTAATACTAAACTAAGAGCTATTAATCCAATTGATGCCTGAGCACTTAATGACGCTGTGAAACTCTCCACTTCTAATCCCTTAGCAACTGCTCTACTAATAGGAATAGATAGAAGCATAGTCACCACTACACCTACAGCACCAGAAATAAATCCGATTAACCCTGCTTCTGCGATAAAGATTCTTGTGATATCTTTTTTACGAGCACCAATCGCACGTAGAATACCAATTTCCTTCGTTCTTTCTACTACAGATACATACGTTAGTATCCCAATCATAATAGATGATACTATCAATGAGATTCCCGCAAATGCTGATAAGATTAATGAAATTGTATTAATCATCTGTGACATAATCGTTGTCATCTGCTTCGCCATATCTGCATATGTGATGTTATATTTGTGATAATCTGCACTGTCTGAACCATATTTTTCAGCCACTTTTTTGTTAAAATTATTAATAACTTCTGCTATTTTGTCACGGTCATTGAAAGATTTCGGATAAATATTAATTGCACTCGGTGTAGATTTTCCACCTATTGTGGCAATAATCTGATCAGCCATGTCCGCATCAATCTTCTGACGCGTCGCCACATTTACAGTTTTGTCCTTTTCTTGCGCAACAACAATATCAGATTTAGCCTCTTTTTCCAACATAGTATCTTGTAATGATTTTGTATATCCGATTGTCATCTGAGGTCTAGTGAAACTATCTTTAGCTTTTAATATAGCCACTAACTTAACCTTAGTTCCCGAATCATACATCTTAGTATCAATATCACGCGGAACAAAACCATCACCGATTTTTCTATAATAGTTATTATTATCTATAACGCTAAATTCTTTTCCAATAATATCTTCATACTTAACTTTTGAATTTTCATCAAAACCTAATGCTTTTAGTGTTGCTTTGTCGATTTCGTTATTTTTCGCAGTAAATAACACGACTTCATTATCACTAGGATATTCAAAATTATCTTTAGATGACTTCACCACTTCGTATTGATTCATAATCATATTCTTATCTTCTGGTAATACTCCAAAAATACTATCACCAAACGCATCTTGATCTTGTTTTACAGCAATTACATCACCTTTTGCATTTTTAGTCAACGCCTGAATAGTATATCCTTGAGTAAATTCAATCGCAGAATAATAATCCTTCGCATTATTTTGAATATAGTTTATAAATGTTTCTCCATTTCCTAATGCATCGACAGAATATAAGTTTCTATGTACATCACGACTAGACTTAGGCACTAACTCTGAACCATTAGAATCTTTTTCTGAATTGTCATCATCAACACTAAGCCCAAAGTTTACCTGATTCGCACTAATCATAATCGGCATAGACGATAAATTCTCATTTTGCATCGTTTGAATATACTTATCCATACCAGATGAAATAGACAATACTAAACCTATACTAATGATACCTATGCTGCTAGCAGCAACCGTCATAAATGTACGAAATTTTTTCGTAAGAAGGTTTTTAAAACTTGATTTAATCGCACTGCTAAATGCCATCGCAGTTTTCTTCAAAGCAAATCCATTATCAGCAACCTCTTCAGCTACGTAAGAATTTGTATCTTCTTGAATCTCACCATCTTTAACTCGTACTATTCTATCACTATATTTTTTCGCTAGTTCTGGATTGTGCGTTACCATTATAACTAACTTCGTCTTACTTATTTCTTTAATAAGTTCCATAATTTGAACACTAGTCTTACTATCTAACGCTCCTGTTGGTTCATCAGCAAGAATAATCTTTGGATCAGTTACTAATGCGCGGGCAATCGCCACCCTTTGCATCTGACCTCCAGAAAGTTGATTAGGTTTTTTATAAAGATGCTCCGCTAAGCCAACATCTTCTAATACTTTCTTAGCTTTTTCATGATTTTCTGAATTAGAATGCCCTGAAATAGACAAAGCTAATTTTACATTTTCAATAACACTTAAGTGAGATATTAAATTATAACTTTGAAAGACAAAACCTATAGTCCCATTCCTATAACTATCCCAATCTCTATCTTTAAACTCTTTAGTAGAACGCCCCATAAGAGCCATATCACCAGATGTGTATTTATCTAAACCACCTATAATATTTAATAGCGTTGTTTTTCCACTTCCACTTGCTCCTAAAATCGAGACAAATTCATTTCCTCTAAAATGAATATTTACAGATTTTAGTACTTCTACTTCACTACCACCAGTATTATACTTCTTAACTATATTTTTAAGTTCTAACACCCTATATCCTCCTAATCTAATTTTATTAAAAATGATAATTAGCTTACATAAATCACTTTCATAGTTTCAATTATAACACAAACTTCTAATCCCTAAAAATAATATCCTAAGTGCCTAAACATAAAATAAATTTTAAGTTAATCCTTAGAAGAAAGGGAGTGACTCAAAAATCGTGATTTCGTAGAAATCGGTTTTAACGAGTCACTCCCACAAAGCTTGTTAAATATTTTAAAAACTTTTATAAAACGAATTTAAGTATCAATAAACGACTACGTTTACAAATCTTCATGAAAACTTTTTTTGAAATTTAAAACTTTTAGGTCTGCTATTATAACCTAAGAATAATTTTCAGTTGTAATCTACTTTCAGAGTCTGAAATAGAATGAGAGTGACTCAAAAATCGTAATTTCTCAAAAATCGATTTTATCGAGTCACTCCCGCACAATCTATTAGATATCTAAAAAGATTTCATAAAGCGAATTTAGATATTAATAAACCACTGCGTCTATAAGTTTTCTTGTAAACTTTTTTTAAAAATCTAGGACTTTTGGGTCAACCCTTTATATTTTTTAACCAAGTAAAAAGGTAAAACTGTAGAGAAAATTGCAATAACAACTATTAGAACTAGCGCTACTGTTGAACTAAAGAATCCACTAATAAATATAGCAACTCCACTAAAAGTCATATATAACGCATAATCTCTAATTACTTTTTGCTCATTGACACCTTTTTCCAAACCAAAAAGGTTAAAATTGTATTTTCCCCAAAATTCTTTTTTAGGCAGATAGTTACCAAGTACAATAAACAATATCCCGATAACAAACGCTGTTAATTGTGGTACATTAAAATTATTATCTAAGGCATAAGCTATTAGACCACCTTGAACTAGGACACTTATTATAGGGATAATCCCCTTAATTATTAGCGCACCTTTTTTCGGAGTTTTATCAAAATCAACTACTAGCGAAATTATGACCTGAACTATAGCAAAGAATATAGGAAGATCGATAATCGCACGAGTTTTACTCACAAAATTATCAGGCTCTCCGCTAACATTGAAGTGCACAGCTATTTGTTCAGGTAATACATCATAATAATAAACTCCAATCAATATCGGCAATAAACAAATAGCAACACTTAGAAACAAACTTTTTTTATCTACTTTCATCATCTTTTCCTCCTAAACCATAAATCCATACTAGAACTTCTTCGAATACACTAGCATTCAATTCATAATATATAAAATTCTTATGCTTACTTTCTAATATCAAGCCCGCTTTTTTTAATTGTGTTAGATGATACGATACAGTAGCTCCAGATAGATTAAATTCCGAAGCTAATTCTCCAGCGCTTTTCTTCTCTTCTTTTAATAATTCTAAAATATTTCTTCTTACTGGATCAGATATCGCTTTTAAAGTTTCACTCATCCCATTTTTATCACCCCTTTAAAAATCTGAACTGCAATTCTATTTAGATATCTTTCTAAATAGATTATAACTCTATCATATATTAAAGTCAAGAACTATTTAGAAAAATTTCTAAATAGTTCTTAGAATTTGTTTAAAATATTCTACCAACTGTAATACAAAAAATATTATTACAGTAATAAACTACTAGAAGATAGTCTTGATTTATATAAAACCGAAAGGAATTACGTTCCTAAAGTTTTCTCAAATAAAGAGTTCAATGCTAAATTGATTCAGGAATTAATCGATAAAGATAACATTATATACACATACTCCTCACACTACATTTTTCACAATGAAAGCAATTAAAAATCTTGCAGTAGAAGCTTTAAATATTACAGTAGATGTGATAACTACTGGAGATTCTCCTAATGTAGTGAATAAATAAACTCTATTAAAATAACATACGGATAATTAATCTATATTTATTCTAATTATCCCAATGATTTTGTTAATCTCTAAACATATTATCTACCAACAAAGGAGCAACTTAATGAAATCGATTATTAAATATAGTCTCTCCTTTTTTATAATTTTATTATTCAATAAATAATATTATCTATAAGTTTGCATATTTGTAATACTTTAACACTAACCGCTAAATTTATCATTTTATCCTTGCATATACAACAAAAGATATGATAAAATATTTATTTTAACATTTTTAAATTCCTTCTTTTTTGTTTGACAACCTCGTATATTTTGCTACAATTAGAATGTAAGCAGTTAGTAAGATAACTTTATCATTAAAATATTTTAGTATAATTAATATTAATTAATCTTTTCGATTATACTATTTGTTGCATATTATTAATTATTACTAGAATATCTATATTGTAGAGAATAATTCAATATCATCATAACAAGAATTAACCATTTTTCACTTCAATATATGATACTTTTACACGGGTCAATAGATAAAGGATGTATATACATATATCATACAATTCACAGAATTGTTCTTAAAACTGTGGAAGATATTTTAACTTCCATTCTAATGACTATATTTATTGTAGTCACTAATTTCCTTTCGGTTGTTAAATTTTATTTAACAATAAACTTTTAATTTAATATCGGAAGCCATTCCGATCAATACTACAAAATAACAATTTACCCTAAATTTTTATTTTGTGTTCATATAACGAAAAGTGGTCCTTAGAGGCCACTTTTTGTTTTATCAATACTTAAGGAAAATAAAAAAGAAGCAAGGTTAAAACCTCACTTCTTTTTATTTTATATTAGTCAATTACAGAAACTTTTAAGAAGTTTGTTGTTCCAGCATTACTTACTGAAGTGTTGATACCACCAGTGATTACGATAGCATCTCCAACTTTAGCATATCCTGAAGATTTAGCAATTTTCGCTGCTGTTACTAACATTTCATCTGTAGATTTAGCTTGTTCTGAGATTTGAGCATCAACTCCCCATACTAAGCTTAATCCACGAGCAACTTTAGCACTTGGAGTTACAGCTAAAATAGACGCGTTTGGACGATATTTAGAAATTAATCTAGCTGTTTTTCCTAATTCAGTGTATGTTACGATTGTGTGTAAATCTAAGTTTAGAGCTGTATATCCTACAGATACCCCAATTGCATTTGTAATATCTTTAGATACAACTTTTTTAGAACGTTCTTTTAAGATACGAGAGTAGTCTTGCATTTCTTCAGTACGTTTAGCGATTGTAGCCATTGTACAAACTGATTCGATTGGGTAAGCACCCGCTGCAGATTCTCCTGATAACATGATTGCATCAGTTCCGTCGTAAATTGCGTTAGCTACGTCAGATACTTCAGCACGTGTTGGACGTGGATTTTTTTGCATTGAGTCTAACATTTGAGTAGCTGTGATTACGAATTTACCAGCTTCGTTACATTTAGCAATGATATCTTTTTGCATAATTGGTACTTCTTCAGCTGGTACTTCAACCCCAAGGTCTCCACGAGCGATCATAATACCATCAGATACTTCGATAATTTCATCGATATTATCGATAGCTTCTTGACATTCGATTTTAGGGATGATTTGAACATGTTCACATCCTTCTTCTTTAAGGATACGTCTAACTTCTAGTACGTTTTCTTTTGTACGAACGAATGAAGCAGCAACGAAGTCGATATCTTGTTTACATCCGAAACGAATGTCTTCTTCATCTTTTGGAGTAATACCTGGTAATTTTGTAGATACACCTGGTACGTTAACTCCTTTTTTATTTTTAAGTACTCCACCGTTTTGAATAGTAGTGTAGATTAATCCACCTTCAGCATCTACTTTGTTTACTGTTAGTCCGATTAATCCATCGTCAAGTAGGATTGTATCTCCAGCTTTAACATCGTGTACTAATTCACCGTAAGTGATTGAGAATTTTTCAGTTGTTCCAAGAACTTCTGTCATAGAAACGATAACGTCTTTACCAGTTTCTAACATAATTGCATCATTTTCCATGTTGTGAGTTCTAATTTCAGGACCTTTAGTATCTAAAAGAATAGCTAAGTTTGTTCCTGTAGCTTCTCTAACTTCTTTAATTGTTTGAATTCTTGCACCATGCTCTGCGTAGTCACCGTGTGAAAAGTTAAGACGACAAACGTTCATTCCTAACTCTACCATTTGAGTTAATGTTTCTTTAGCCTCAGACTTAGGTCCAATTGTACAAATAATTTTAGTTTTTTTCTGTATCATAATATACCTCTTAAATTTTAATCTTCTATTATTTTAACTTATTTTCAACTTATTTTCAAATATTTTCCTAAACAACAGTTGTTTTTAATAAAGAAAACCTTTTCGAAATTAATAATTAGATTGAAAGTTGTTTCGACACATCGTAGATAGATAAATCTACATTGTGAACATCCCCAAATACATCTTCAAATTTAGTACTTACAAGTTTGTTATTTTGAATACCTACTGCACGACCTGATTTACCAGCTAATAATAATTGGACAGCGTAGTTTCCTAATCTTGAAGCTAATACTCTGTCTTGAGCTGATGGAGTTCCACCACGTTGGATGTGTCCTAAGATTGTAGCTCTTACTTCTTCTCCAGTACGTTCTTTTAATTCTTTAGCTAGTTCTTGTCCACCCATAACACCTTCTGCTAAAACGATGATTGAGTGTTTTTTACCACGATCTTCCCCTGCTTTTATACGAGCAACTACTTCTTCGATATCTTCTTTTTTCTCAGGAATTAGAAGACTTTCACTTCCTCCAGCGATACCAGCAAATAATGCTAAGTCTCCTGCGTTACGTCCCATAACTTCAATAATAAATGCACGCTCGTGACTTGATGCAGTATCACGAACTTTATCGATTGCATCTACGATAGTGTTAAGTGCCGTATCAAATCCGATTGTGAAGTCAGTACAACAGATATCGTTATCGATTGTTCCTGGTACACCGATAGTTTTAATGTTCATTTCATTACTTAAAGCCATAGCTCCACGGTAAGAACCGTCTCCACCGATTACTACTAATCCATCAATTCCTAAAGCTTCTAAGTTCTTGATGGCACCTTTTCTAACTTCTGGGTTAGCAAATTCTGGTAGACGTGCTGAGTAAAGCATTGTACCACCACGGTTAATGATGTTACCAACATCTCCTACTTCAAGTTTTTTAATGTTGTTTTCAACTAATCCTTTGTATCCTTGATATACTCCATAAACTTCTAATCCATTATAGATTGCTGTTCTTACAACGGCACGCACAGCTGCGTTCATTCCTGGTGCATCCCCACCACTTGTTAAAACTGCGATTTTTTTCATGTAGTCTTACCTTCCTCATAATTTTATTAATTATTTTTAAATTTACCTATCAACAATATCATATTTCTGAGATTTTTTCTAGTAAAAACAGAATTTTGTTTTATTTTTGTTCGATTATTTTTGTTTTTTTACTTATATGTGATTTTGATACGTTTTCCAGGGAACTTTTCCAAAAATTTCTGAACAAATTCATGTTCGTTATTAATTGTTATTGTCTTTCCCTTTGTAGAATCATTATCAAGCAAGGCTATTACCTTAATTTCTCCCGTATCAGTCTTGTATTCACTTAAAAGCTCTATTATTTCTTTATCAATAATTGTATAGATAGTTTTTATGTTAGTTAGGCAGTATTCTCTATAATTTCTTAAACTAGCAATTTTTTCTAAAATGTACTGTTCTCTACCATTACGGAGTTGTTTTTTCAAAGTCATAACAGCGAAACTTCCTGCTTTTATAAATACATTAGCATACTTAAATACACTTGGAAAAACAGTAACATCATAATCATTTTTCCCATCGTTAACTGTTAAAAATGCCATGTAATCACCATTTTTAGTTCGTATCTCTTTTCTCGTTATGATTTCTACATAACTATCGCTAACTTCACCACCAATATACTGCAACGGTAAATATGCATACTTCTCTTTTTCTACTTGGACTGGGTGTTTTAAGAAATATGTCCCTGTAACTTCTTTTTCCATTTGAATTTTTTCCGTAATAGAATAGTCCTCTACTTCTTCTACTTTAAGTGTTAGACCACTTTCTGCAGATAATGCTACTCGTACATTATTTATGAATTGCCTATTATCTGCATAATAATCATTTACCTTTTTCATTAAAGTAGCCCTATTATATCCGAAAGTATCTAAAGCTCCAGCCTTAACCAGTGAAGCTGCAGCTTGATAATCAACCTTTTTATTCATACGTTTTAAGAAATCATCTATATCTAGATAAGGTCCAAAATTAATTCTGTCTTGAACTATTTCATAACCACTTCTATAACCAACATTTTTTATCGCAGTTAAGGCAAATACGATATCATTTTTAAAAACTCTAAAATTTGATAAACTTCTGTTTACATCAGGTTTTACAAGATTGATTCCTAGATTTGTAAGTTCTTGTTTATACTCATTAATCTTCTTCTCACTGCTTATTACGTTATTTAATAAGGCTGTCATAAAGTACTTAGTATAATACACTTTTAAATATGCTAATCGATACGCTAGCATACTATAAACTACCGCATGACTCTTATTAAAACCATAATTCGCAAAGGTAACGATAAGATCAAAAAGATTCTTCGCAACTTTTATATCATAACCAGCAGCAACACTCTTCTCTACGAATATACGTCCATAGTATTCCAAATCTTCTTTTTTCTTCTTACTTACCGCTCTTCTCATATTATCCGCTTCATTAAGACTCATATGAGCAAAGTTCACCGCAATTAGCATAATTTGCTCTTGATAAACTATTACTCCATAAGTATCCTTTAGTATTTTTTCTAAATGTGGATGTGGATATACTACTTGCTCTTCTTTATTTTTTCTACGTACATAGACTTCTATCTGAGCCATCGGCCCTGGTCTATAAAGAGCATTCATCGCAACAATATCATTAAATTCAGTAGGTTTTAAGAGATTTAGTTTCTCCTTCATCCCACTTGATTCAAACTGGAAGATACCTTCTGTCTTACCTTTTGCAAATAATTCATAGACCTTCGGATCTTGATAATTTATCTTTGTTATATCGAATGTCGGATTCCTGTCTCTTATACACATCTCCGAGCCCACGAGACATCTCAGGATCTCGTA